>CAIUQQ010000355.1 GCA_903901345.1 uncultured Bacteroidota bacterium
AACCACAAAAGCGATCCATTATCTCACATACACGTTTGTTAAGTTCGTCCATACTGACATTCAGAGTAGTAATACATTTGTAAAGTTTCAAATTTACAAATGTTTTGCAGTTTAACAAATGTAAAGTTTGTTATTTACATTTGTTTGTAGCCGCTAAGCGCTATAACTTTACATTTGTATTCATAAAAAACTAGTAATTAAACATATAAATCAACAATAATTGACGAATAAAAATTCAATTATATACGTAAATACATTTGTAAAGTAGATAATATTTGCAAATAATTAATAAAAACCTATAAACATTAAAACAATAATTTGAATCCAAATTCAATAAAATTCTCTCTAATTGCTGAGAATCGAATAGAAATTACCAAGTAAAACTTTTGTGCTAATAACCGCAAATTGCTGATTCTTGGAAAAACAGCTATAAAATCCTTCAATCTAATTCCAATTAGGAGAGAATGTTTTTAGTTTCAACGGAATTTACCTTTATTTGTTAAAAAATGGTCATTGAATTACCTTTCACATCATTATATAGACAGTAAACCCGGCAATCATTACTATAATTCCGCCTTGTTTATACCCGATTTTGCGCGAAATTATGCGAGAGGCTTTCATGATGTTCATTTAGACCTAAAACCTAGTCAACAGCAATTACAATTAGGCTGTATTGCGCATTTAAACGCAGATAAAGTGTTTCATCCATCTCTGTTTTTTAAAAAATACAGTGAAATAATAAACTTTGAATTGAAAAATTTTGAGCCATTGGCTCATTTAAATAGAAAATGGTTTTTATCACATATCATGTTTGAAATGTTAATAGATAGGCTTTTAGTCAAACATTTTCCATCAGCTTGTCATTCATTTTACAGCGATTTAGATGCAATTGATACTAAAATACTCGAAGAATTCGTTTTACGCTACTCCTACAAACATATTGACCAATTTATGCGAAATTTTAAAAATTTTTGTGAAGTAAAATACTTGTTTGGTTATGTTTTTAACGATAGTTTTGTTTTTTCAATAGCAAGGGTTTATAAACAAGCCACAACGATTGAAATGAGTATGAGTGACCGGTTTTTTGTAAAGGAATTTATCATTAAAATAGAACAACAATATTTTTATGACCCAATAATTATATTATCGGAACTAAAACAAGTTTTTGGTATAAATTTGGAAGTTTAAAATACTAAAAGTAAAATAATAAGGCATTTAAGTTAAAATATATTCAATGAGAAAAATAGGACTTGGTTTAATTACACTATTTATATTTCAATATTCATTTGCGCAGTTAAAGTACAGCAACGAGTTTTTAAGTTTGGGAGTTGGTGCCAGAAATTTAGGTATGGCAGGAGTATCAGTATCCAATGTTAACGATGTAACAGCTGGCTATTATAATCCAGCTGCTTTACTCGATATAAAAGATAAATTTCAGTTAATTGGAATGCGAAACAGTCAGTTTGCAGGAATTTTAACGCATGATTATTTGGCTGGTGCATTTCGATTAAATGATAAATCAGTTGCTGCCATTTCTATCATTAGAATGGGGGTTGATAATATTCCCAATACATTATTTTTGGTAAATAGTAACGGACAAATTGATTACACAAAAATTTCAAGTTTTTCGGCAGTTGATTACGCTTTTATTGGCAGTTATGCTACCGAAACAAAGTTTGCTAAAAACTTACAACTAGGAGCTAATGTTAAAATTATTAGAAGAGTAATTGGTGAATTTGCCAATGCATGGGGTTTTGGATTAGATGCAAGTGCGTTGTATAAAGTTAATAAATTCAGATTTGGCGCTATCCTTCGCGATGTTACTACCACTTTTAATGCTTGGAGCTACACATTTACAGAGGCAGAAAAAGAAAAATTAATAAGTACTGGAAATGCTTTACCAAGCAATACTTTGGAACTAACTTTACCCAAATTAACGGTTGGTGCTAGTTATTTATTTACTAAAAATTGGTTTTCCGTTTTGGGAAGTATTGATTTTGATGCTTACACCGATGGACAAAGAAATACTTTGATTTCATCAAAATATATAAATTTAGATCCAAGAATGGCAACAGAATTAGGGTATAAAAAAATAGTATTTATTAGAGGTGGGATTAATAATATACAGCAAGTAAAAAATATAGATGGAAGTACCTCATATAATGTTTCTCCGGCTATTGGAGTTGGGTTGAAACTAAATAAAATTCAAATAGATTATGCCCTTGGCAATGCCTTTAATCAAGGACTTATAAGTGCAAGTAATATTGTTTCACTTAAACTGATGATAAGGTAGTGCCTGCAATAAAATCCCAATTTCTTCGTTATGCTCGCTAAAAAACTGGTCATTTGCAAAAAGGTAAACTCCCATTTTTCTATCTTCACATGACTCGAACTTGGAATTTTCTTATCAGTCAATATAATTATTAAAACTACTACTTAAATAAAAAATATTTACATGAAAATACGTAATAGCAGGAAGCCCAAATTAATAGAAAGAAATGCAGAGAAAGGCGATTTTGATGAAATCATAGCTTTATCAAAAATATGTTTTCCCGATAATGAACCTTGGAAATATGACATGCTGGAAAGTCAATACAAAATTTTTCCAGAGGGAATGCAAATTATTACTTTTGAGGGTAAAATAGTGGGTTCTGCTACCAGTTTAATGGTAAGTTGGGATGAATATGACGATGACCATGCTTGGAAAGAAATTTGCGATAACGGTTACATCACAAATCATGATGAAGAAGGCGATACTTTATACGGAATTGAAGTAATGGTTCATCCAAATTATCAAGGTTTGAAAATTGGCAGACGTTTATATGAAATGCGTAGAAATTTATGTGAAGACAAAAATTTGATGCGTATTTTAATAGGAGGTAGGGTTCCTAATTATAACAAACACTCTGAAGAATTTGGAATTAGGGCTTATATAAAACGTGTAGTTGATAAAAAAATTAAAGATCCTGTTGTTACTTTTCAATTGGCGCATGGATTTACCATTCAAAGAATAATTAAAGATTATTTACCCGAAGACAAGGAAAGTGAAGGTTACGGACTTTTGCTAGAATGGGTAAATTTGGATTATCAAGCCGAGACAAGAGAGCGAAGCGTACTCATGAAAAAAGTACGCATTTGCTGTATTCAATATGAGTTGCGTAAAATTACTTCCTTTAAACAATTTGCCCAACAATGCGAATATTTTACTGATGTCGCGAGTAACTACAAGTCAGACTTTGCGCTGTTTCCCGAGCTTTTTACTACTCAATTACTTTCATTGCACGAGTATAAAAGTATGAGTCCAGAAGACAGTATTAGGAAGCTAGATGATTACACAGAAGATTATGTTAATTTGTTTTCTCGTTTGGCATTAGAGTATAATATTAACATAGTTGCAGGTACACATTTGCAAGTAGAAAACGACAATTTATATAATATTTCTTACTTGTTTAAGCGTGACGGAACTTACGAAAAGCAATACAAAATTCATATTACTTCCAATGAAGCAAAATGGTGGGGAGTAAGGCCAGGAAATGAAATAAAAGTTTTCAATACCGATTGTGGTAAAGTGGCTATCAATGTATGTTACGATGTAGAGTTTCCGGAAATGGCAAGAATAGCATGTAATAAAGGTGCTAAAATTCTTTTTGTGCCATTCAGTACAGATGAAAAACACGGACATTTACGCGTAAAATTATGTGCGCAAGCCCGTGCCATTGAAAATCAAATGATAGTGGCCACTGCAGGTACTGTGGGTAATATTCCTTCAGTTGATAACATGGATATTAACTATGCTCAATCAGGAATTTATACGCCAAGTGATTTTGCTTTTCCGCCCGATGGTGTGGCTGGTGAGGCAAGCACAAACATTGAAACTGTGGTAATTGCTGATTTGGATTTAGCAGCCATTGAACGTGCTAGAAATACTGGAACTGTGTTAAATTGGAAAGACAGAAGATTGGATATGTATGAAGTAGTTGAGAAGTAAGGAAGATTTATGATTTTTGACTTGTGATTTTTGAATTGAGAATAACAAAACACAGTATCCTAATCGTTAGTATTTGACAAAATCTAATACATTTTTTTTAATTAATTTACTAAAAATACTTCGCCATTTTCTTCTTTTAAAAGTCCAAAAGGTTCTTCTGCTATAATCATATAACCATCTAAATCGGCATAATTACAAATGCCAGAAAATGCATAAGCACCGCTCATTCCAAGGGTAGTTTCTACCATGCAACCAACCATTGTTTTCATGCCATTTTTCTTTGCTTCATGAATCAGTCGCAATCCATTCAAATAGCCACCAGCCTTCATTAGCTTCATGTTTACCGCATCAAATTGTAACTTTAATTCAGCAAAGTCTACCTGTGCACAAAAACTCTCATCGGCCATTAAAGGCAATGCCGCTCGAGGCTTTAAATATTTGTATTCGTTCACCATGCTGCTGTGCATTGGTTGTTCAATCATGGCAATATTTAAGCCTTTTAAATTGTCAATAAAATTAATCAAAGCATCAGGATCTTTCCATGCTTCGTTTGCGTCAATTAATATTGGTTTTTGGTAAATATTGGCAAGTGTATTTATTTCATCTAAAGCGCCATCTACACTTATTTTTATTTTCAAATAAGCAAATCTATTTAAATTATTTTCATTGAAAAATGAAACAATTTCAGCAGGCTCCATGATTGGCAAAGTATAGCAAGTATGTGTTTTTAAAGGTTTTTCTATTTTTAAAAACTCATAAATAGTTTGATTGTTTTGAGCGCACAAATAATGGATATATGCTTGTTCTATTCCAAATTGCAAAGCATTGGGTGCATTTATTTGATTTAAAATTACTGAAAGTTCACTGGCATTTTTTATTTGATTAGCACCTGCATTTACAAACTGTTCAAAGCTATTTAAAATTAATTCAGGCGTTTCATTGTACCTAATATTTGGAGCCACTTCACCTTGGCCTTGATGTATTTCATCGCCACAAGTTATTATTGAATTGATTTTAAATGTGGTAGCATTTCTAGATATTTTCCAAGTATATTTTAAGTCTAGTTTTATTTGATTAATTGACCAATGAAGCATTTTAAGTATAAAGTTTGTATAATGAAAGTGATAGTTTGAATTATAAAATATGTATTTATTTGATTATGTTTACTTCTTAATTTTTTGTTTTAACCAATTAACAGCTTTTACAAAAAATAAAATAGCTAAAATTAATAGGACAACTCCTAAATAAAAGTATTCTAAGTCAGCGTTTAAGCCAGAATAACCAATTGCTTTAGCTGAATTTAGTCCGATTATCAAAACAAATAAAACTGCATTTTTCATAAAAATTATTTGTATTTATACAATCAAACATAAACCTTTTATTTAAATTATAAAATTCATTAGTTACAATTTATTAGTATTGTGCCAACTTACTAAAAACATACAATGAATAATTTTGAAAAATATTTAAACACTAACAAAAACCTTTGGAACAATAAAGTTTCTCATCATATTGAATCTGATTTTTATAAAATGGATAATTTTCTGGCAGGAAACACCTCTTTAAACTCCATAGAATTAAATTTATTAGGAAATATAGAAGGGAAATCTGTTTTGCATTTGCAATGTCATTTTGGACAAGATAGCATTTCATTGGCAAAGCTAGGAGCGAAGGTAACTGCTATTGATTTTTCGGAAATTGCCATTGAAAAAGCCAAGGAAATTGCTACGCAAACAAATACAAATGTGGATTTTCTATGCTGTAATATATATGATTTGCCAAATCTGTTAGATAAAAAATTCGATATTGTATTTACCAGTTACGGAACCATTTGTTGGCTGCCCGATATTACTAAATTGGCTTGCATTGTTTCTCATTTTTTAAAACCAAATGGCCAATTTGTATTTGCAGAATTTCATCCTGTAATTTGGATGTACGACAATGATTTTAAATTTATTCAGTACAATTACTTTAAAGATGAGCCAATTATAGAATTAGAAACTGGAACTTATGCCGATAGAAATGCAAATATTACTGGAGAATCTGTAACCTGGAACCATAGTTTAAGTGAAGTATTAAATGCGTTAATTAAAAACGGTTTGAGTATTTTAGCATTCAATGAGTTTGATTATTCCCCATATAATATTTTTTCAAGCCCAATTGAATTTGAAAAAGGGAAGTTTAGAATTGAAAATCATGGAAATAAAATTCCGATAGTTTATGCCATTTTAGCTCAAAAAAACTAAACAAATAAAACTCAATAATCAATCAAGAAATAATCAGCTATGTTTATAATGGTAATCTGAACGATTGGCATTATTTTCGCATTCCGTAATTTTTAAAAACTAATACTATGAAAAAAATATTTAAAATCAGTGCCATTGTTATTGCTTTTTTATTGCTAGTCGCAATAGCGCTTCCCTTTGTGTTTAAAGGAAAAATTGTTGCTTTAGCAACAGAAGAAGCTAATAAAAATATAAACGCAAAAGTGAAGTTCAGTGATGATATTGGGTTGAGTATTTTTAAATCGTTTCCAAACTTTACTATATCAATAAAGGATTTAAATATAGTTGGTATCAATGAATTTGAAGGCGATACTTTAATTTCTTTGCAAGAATTTGAAGCTACTTTAGATATTATGAGCGTTATCAATGGCGGTCAAATTAAAGTACGAAAAGTATTTTTAAACGAACCACGCATTCATGCCATTATTTTAAAAGATGGCAAAGCAAATTGGGATATTACCAAAGCATCGGCAGATACAACAGCTGAATTACCAACTTCTGAACCTTCAAAATTTGATGTACTTTTAAAAGTATTTGAAATTAAAAATGGTTATATCAGTTATGTAGATAAAGAAGGTAACATGAGCAGCGAAATGGTTGGTATGAATTACGTTTTAAAAGGCGATTTTAACCAAGACTTATTTACCATGAAACATGATATGGACATTGCTAAATTTACCTTTGCCATGTCGAATGTAAGTTATTTAAGTAAAGTGCATGCCACCGCAAAAGCAGATGTGGAAGCCAATATGAGTGCAATGGAATTTACTTTTAAAGACAATGAGTTTGGATTAAATGATTTGTTGTTTAAAATGGACGGGAACGTTGCTATGAAAGGCGATGACATTAACATGGATATTAAATATGCGGCTAAGAAGAATGATTTTAAAGACTTTCTTTCATTGATTCCAGCTATTTATAGTTCATCGTTTAAGGATTTAGAATCGAAAGGGAAATTAGGATTTGACGGATTTGCAAAAGGTACTTATAACGACAAACAATTACCCGCTTTTGCTTTTAATTTATTAGTAGAAAACGGTTGGTTTAAATATCCAGCATTGCCCGCACCTGTTGAAAATGTGGGTGTTGACTTACATGTTACCAATGCAGATGGAAATTTAGATCACACAAAAATCAATCTATCGAAATTACATTTTGAATTACAAGGTGATCCTTTTGATGCAAAATTATTAGCTGAAAATTTATTAAAAGATCCATTGGTAGACGCGCATTTAAAAGGAAAATTGAACTTGGATAATGTGGTAAAAATAGCGCCAATGCCCGAAGGAACTAAGCTTTCTGGAATGTTAGTTTCCGACTTTGCCGCTAAGGGAAAAATGAGTGATATTGAAAATAAAAACTATGAAAACTTCAATGCAAGTGGTAATATTTCAGTGAGTGCTATTCAATTTGTTTCAAAGGAATTGCCGCAAGGCATGAACTTAAAAACTGCTAATTTATCGTTTAATCCTAAGTTGGTTACATTAAGTAATTTTGATGCCAAAATTGGCAATAGTGATATGCAAATGAATGGCGATTTGAGTAACTTTTTCCCATACTTTTTTGGAAAAGGAACATTGGTAGGAAACTTAAACTTTAAAAGTAGTTTGATGGATGCCAATCAGTTTTTAAGCAACGATTCAAACGCAACTGCAGCTGCTGCGGCTGATACAAACGGAATGGCAATTATAGAATTACCTTCAAATATTGATTTTACATTGACCAGCAATATTCAAAAATTAGTTTATACCAATATGGATATTACTAATTTTAACGGAACTGTGAAAGTGGCAAATTCAAAACTATTATTTAATAAAGTAGCTTTAAATTTATTGGGAAGCAGCATGAATATGGATGGATTTTATGAAACTACAAATCCTAAAAAACCTACTGTTGACATGACATTCGGTATCAAGAATTTAGATATTCAAAAAGCATTTATTACTTTCAATACCATTAAAAAAATAGCACCAATTGCGGAAAAAATGAAAGGTAATTTCAGTACTTCTATCTTTAAATTTACAACTACACTTGATAGTAAAATGAAACCTGTTTACGAATCGTTATACGCTGCAGGCGACTTACAAATTACCGATGCAACAGTTACTAATATTGATGTATTTAATAAAGTGGCTGATGCTTTTAAAAGAGACGAATGGAAAAAAGTAGATTTTAAAAATGTATTAGTAAAATATGAAGTAAAAGGTGGCAGAATTTATACCAAGCCATTTAACGTAAAAGTAGGAGGACAAAATTTAACATTAAGTGGTTCTACTGGCCTTGACCAAACTATTAATTATACTGGAACTGTTGCTTTACCAAGAAAAGATTTAGGAGCTGCAAATTCTGCTGTTGACGGTGTTTTAGCACAATTAAACCAAAAGAGCGGTACTAATATAAAAATGAATGAGGTTATAAATATTGGTTTAGTAATGGGTGGTACATTTACCAGTCCAACTGTAAGTACTAACCTAACAGATATTGCAAAAAGTGAAGCAAGTAACTTGAAAAATCAATTGGCAGATGAGTTAAATAGAAAGAAAAAAGAGTTAGAAGACCAAGCCAGAGCTGAAGTAGAAAGACAGAAAAAAGAATTGGAAAATAAAGGTCGTGCTGAGGCTGATAGATTGAAAAAAGAAGCAGAAGCCAAAATAAAAGCAGAAACTGATAAAGCAAAAAACAAACTAGAAGAGGAAGCTAAAAAGAGACTTAAAGGTTTGTTTGGGAAGTAAAATGCCGCTGGCTTCTGGCAACTAGCAGCTGGCTTTAGTTATTGTTTTGAAAACTAATTTTTGATGAAATATAAAATTAAAATAGGTGGAGAATAAAGAGGATTGCTTTACAATTTGCTTGGAGTGTAACGGTCGAGGAAAAAAAAGCCGGAAGTTCAAGAAGAATGTACTCATTAACTTTCAGAAAGAATTAGATTTATTTGAAAAAATGAAGGGGGATGGCAAAGCACCTGTTCGCCCAAATCGTCATTTATATACTTGCTTAATTTGTAATGGCTCAGGATTAATTCCTGCTGCCAACTTCCCAATAGCAGATAAAGAAAATTTTCCAAACATAGCTATTATTGGTGGTGGAATTGGTGGTGTGGCTTTAGCAGTGGCTTGTTTGCACCGCGGAATTCCTTTTACACTTTATGAACGTGATGCGGGTTTTAATATTCGTAAACAAGGTTATGGACTTACTTTGCAGCAAGCAAGTATTGCTATTAAAAGTTTGGGTATTTTCTCATTAAAAGAAGGAGTTAATTCTACCAAACATGTGGTTCATACTACCGATGGTAAAGTGATAGGTGAGTGGGGAATGAGAAAAAGCATAGATTCTAATAAAAAAATTGCTCCAAAGCGAACCAATGTTCATATTGCTAGGCAATCATTGCGCTTAGCATTGCTTGAACAACTTGATGGAAATGATGCGGTTCAATGGGGTCACCAATTGGTGAATTTAAAGGAAAGTGAAAATGGTGGTGTTGATATAGAATTTGAAGTAAACGGAGAAAAAAAAATAGCTAAGGCCGATTTAGTGGTTGGGGCTGATGGTGTTAGAAGTTCAGTACGAAACTTGGTTTTTGAAAAAGATGCCACTCCTTTACGTTACCTTGGTTGTATTGTAATATTGGGTATTTGTAAATTAGAAGCGCTCAATGGACTTGAAAATCCTTTACTAGATTCAGCTACAGTATTTCAAACTGCCAATGGCAATGAACGAATTTATATCATGCCTTATTCCAATGATACTGTGATGTGGCAATTAAGCTTTCCAATGGCGGAAAAAGATGCCAAGGAATTAAGCAATAAAGGTTCAAAAGCACTGAAGGAAGAAGCCTATTTAAGAACACAATGGCATAATCCAATTCCACAAATTTTAGCGGCAACTGATGAAGAACTGATTTCTGGATATCCTGTATACGACCGGGAATTATTGACTGCTGATATGTTAAATAAATGCGGAAACATTACTTTAATAGGAGACGCGGCTCACCCCATGAGTCCGTTTAAAGGACAAGGGGCCAATCAGGCTTTGTTAGATGCTCTGGCGCTTGCTCGTAGCATTTCAATTGGATGCAGGCCATTGTCAAATTGGAGAAGTATTGGAATTAGGGAAAGTGTTTTAAAAGATTTTGAATCAGAAATGATAGAACGAAGTGCTGTAAAAGTAAAAGCCTCCGAATTGGCAGCACAGTTATTACATTCCGAAATGGTACTTGACGAAGGAGATAGACCAAGAGGAAGAATTTTAAAGAAATAATCAATATTTATAGCTTATATAACTAAATGTTGAGCTTTATAAATTCATTTCGATAAGATATATTATTTTGGTAGTTGAGCTTGTCGAAACCTAATTAAATTAAACAATAAAAGCTTAAGTTAATGACATTGCGCTTGAGAAACCTAGTTGAATCATTTAAATTAATTTTGTAATAAAACATTAATTATTAAATTTGAGTGTTAGTTAAATTTGGATGTTCCATTTAATAAGTTAATAAATATAAATATCTCTAAAAACAAAACCCATGAAAAAACTATTATTAATTACCCTTAGTATTTTAGCATACGCTACAACTTTTGCGCAAATTATAACCACTATAGCTGGAGGTTTAGGAGATGGTGTATCAGCTTTAAACACCCCCCTTTACTTTCCATACAGCACTGCGATAGATGGTTCGGGCAATATTTATATTACAGATAATCTTAACCACAGAATACGAAAAGTAACCGCCTCTACTGGTATTATTAGCACCGTAGCAGGAAATGGAATTCAAGGTTATAGTGGTGATGGCAGCTTGGCCACTTCGGCTAATCTAAATAATCCATGGGGAGTAGCCGTAGATGGTTCGGGCAATATTTACATAGCAGATTTTAGCAACCAAAGAATACGAAAAGTAACTGCCTCCACAGGTATTATTACTACTGTAGCAGGAAATGGAATTGCAGCTTTTGGAGGTGATGGTAGCGCAGCCACTTTGGCTAATCTAAATAATCCACAGGGAGTTGCATTAGATGTTTCGGGCAATATTTATATAGTAGATAGAAATAACCACAGAATACGAAAAGTAACCGCCTCAACTGGAATTATTAGCACTGTAGCTGGAAATGGAATAGCAGCTTTTGGAGGTGATGGCAATGCAGCTACTTTGGCTAATATAAATTTTCCAAGGGGAGTAGCGGTAGATGGAACTGGAAATATTTATATAACAGATCAAGGTAACCTAAGAATTCGAAAAGTAACTGCTTCCACAGGTATTATTACTACTGTATCAGGAAATGGAATACAGGGTTATGGTGGAGATGATAGCGTAGCTACCTCGGCTAAACTACTTAATCCAATCGGAGTAGCAGTAGATGGAGCAGGCAACATTTACATTGCAGATGCTAGTAACAACAGAATACGAAAAGTTACAGCCTTAACTGGTATAATTAGCACAATAGCTGGAAATGGAACAGGAGCTTATGGAGGAGATGATAGTGCTGCCACCTTGGCTAAATTAAATAATCCAAGTGGAGTAACATTAGATGGTTCGGGCAATATTTACATAGCAGATGCAAGTAACTTCAGAATAAGAAAAATAACTGTCTCCACTGGTATTATTAGCTCTTTAGCTGGAAACGGAACAGCAGCTTATAGAGGAGATGGCAGCGCGGCCACCATGGCTAATCTGAATAATCCAACTGGAGTAGCTTTAGATGGTTCGGGTAATATTTTCATAGCTGATTTATACAACCAAAGAGTACGAAAAATAACCAAATCCACTGGTATTATTAGCACAGTGGCTGGAAATGGAATAAATGCTTATGGAGGAGATAGCAGCGCAGCCACCTTGGCTAATCTAAACTCTCCAAACGGAATAGCGGTAGATAGCTCAGGCAATATTTACATTGCAGATAGAAGTAACCACAGAATACGAAAAATAACTGCCTCCACAGGCATTATCAGCACCGTAGCTGGAAGTGAATCATTAGGTTTTGGAGGTTATGGTGGTGATGGAAGCGCAGCCACCTCGGCTAGACTAAACTATCCAATGGGGGTGGCGATAGATGGTTCAGGGAATATTTATATAGCAGATGTTAATAACCAAAGAATAAGAAAAGTAACCGCATCCACAGGTATTATTTCCACTATAGCTGGAACTGGAACAGCAGGTTTTACAGGAGATGGCAACGTAGCCAACTTGGCCAGGCTAAATAGTCCAATTGGGGTAACGGTAGATGGTACTGGAAATATTTATATAGCAGATGCTAATAACCAAAGAATACGAAAAGTAACAGCCTCTACCGGTATTATTAGTACAGTAGCTGGAAACGGAACATTAGGTGATGGAGGTGATGGTAGCTTAGCCACCTCAGCTAATCTATATAGTCCAAGCGGATCAGCGGTAGATGGTTCGGGGAATATTTATATAGCAGATTATGGTAACCAAAGAATACGAAAAGTAACGGCTTCCACTGGTATCATTAGTACAGTAGCTGGAAATGGAACACAAGGTAATTTAGGTGATGGCAGCGAAGCTACCTTGGCTAATTTATATTATCCAATTAGCGTGGCCTTAGATGTTTTAGGGAATATTTATATAGCAGATAAAAATAACAACAGCATACGAAAAGTAACCAATTTAATAGGTAATAATATTATATCAAGTACTCAAACAATTTGTGCTGGTTCGGCACCTGCAATTATAATTGGTAGCACGCCAACAGGCGCAACTGGCAGTTATGCATATACATGGTTAAGGTCAACAACCAGTGCAACATCAGGTTTTACAGCCATGCCATCCAGTAATACCATTAATTATTCACCTGGTGTATTAACACAAAATACTTGGCTTAAAAGGTATGTGGTTTCTAGTCCAATAACTGATACTTCAGCAGCAGTGGCAATAATTATAAACACCCCCATTGCTAATAATAACATAACTAATACATCACAAACCATTTGTTTGGGTTCAATACCTGCACCAATAACAGCAACAACAGCTACAGGTGGGAATGGTACAACTTACAAATACAAATGGTTAAAAAGTTTAACAGGCGCAACAATAGGATTTGCTAATGCTGGAGGTAATGACTCTGTACAAAACTTTATTTCCAATGCACTAACCCAAACCACCTGGTTTAAAAGGAAAGTAATATCTGGCGTTTGTAATGCAGATACAACAACTGAATTGTCGGTAACGGTAATTCCTACTATTACCTCCAATACCATTACAGGCTCATCACAAACCATTTGTTTGGGTTAAATACCTTCGCCAATAACAGCAACTATAGCAACTGGCGGGAACGGTACAACCTACAACTATAAATGGTTAAAAAGCATAACAAGCACAACAACTGGATTTGCCAATGCTGGAGGTAATGATTCTATACAAAACTTCACTTCCAATACATTAAACCAAACCACTTGGTTTAAAAGGAAAGTTACATCAGGTGTTTGTAATGTAGATACTACAGCTGCACTATTGGTAACGGTTAAACCAATACCGGTAACCTCTACTATTTCAGGTAAAACAAGTGGAGCTAAGTTAGATACTGCTTCTTATTCAGTAAATGGCTTGAGTGGTTCGGTTTTTAATTGGATAGTGTCGGGAGCAACCATTCAATCAGGTGCTGGTTCTAATAAAATTCAAGTAAAATGGTTAACCATAGGAACTCAATCATTAAAAGTAACAGAAACTACTATTCAAGGTTGTATTGGCACTCAAAAATCATGGTATGTAAATGTATCGCAAGGAACTGGAATTATTGAATTTAATAGCAGGAATCAAGTAATAATTTACCCAAATCCATTCAGTGAAACCATACATATTTCATTGTTGAATAATTTAAAACTAGAGAAAGCCATTATTTATGATTTGGTTGGAAACGAAATAATAAGTTCCAATAAAAATGAAATAGATGCAAGCAGTTTAAAGTCTGGCATTTATTTAATCATGATAGTGGATAATATTGGAAATAGTTACAGTAAGAAATTGGTGAAAAACTAGAGATTCAAATACGCAAAACGTTGTTTTAAATGGTTACTTTTCTCCACATAGAGACACACGGCCGTGTGTTTCTAACAAATAAACCAATTGAAAACAAAATATTACAAATAATACGAAATTCACCCATTCGTTTACCCAAATCCATTTCATCATTTATTGCAGGTTTCAAGTCTGCTGTAAATACCGAAATTGATGATTATATTGATGAGCATCAATTGGATATTCCTAAATACAATAAAATCAACCATTTTTTTGCCCAATTATCACGACCATATCATCAGAAACCATTTTGAATATCAAACCGTTTCAAATTATATTATCAATAATCCTAAGAATTTGAATAACGTTAAATTTTATGTCCAGATAGATTAATACAAGGCAAGAAAATTTATATCAAATGGACTGAACTTGATGATGATTCTGAATACAAGAAAATAATCAATTCAATTCAAAATGAACAAAACAAAACCATTGGGGAGTTAGAGCAATACAATGCAATTTTGAGAAAAAGTTTAATTCCGAAAAAATTGAAGACTGGGAATTTAACTATCCTTAGCGTTAGTAAAGCGCTCCACGGATTATAAATGAAATGTAAAGATTCTGACACGGGCTTTTATAAGACGAGTATGAAAACTCTCCATCATTTGAAATCTGTAGTCTCTTTGCAATAGCTTTGCTTCAGACTAAAGTTAGATGCTTTGGCGCTTGCTCGTGGTATTTCAAATGGATGCAGACCATTGTCAAATTGGAGAAGTGCTGGAATCAGAGAAAGTGTTTTAAAAGAGTTTGAATCAGAAATGATAGAACGCAGCGCTGTTAAAGTAAAAGCATCAGAATTGGCAGCCCAGTTATTACATTCCGAAATGGTACTTGATGAAGGAGATAGGCCAAGAGGTAGAATTTTAAAGAAGTAATAAATTTATTATTTTCATTGCCATTGCAAGGCATTAAGTTATATAAGTTAGTAGCCCTAAAACTCCATTTTTTTTACGGTTGATAATTAACAACCAATGACAAATTACTTTTATTTGAATAATGAGCTATAAATAAATTCTAAAAAGCTCAAAATGAACAACAAATAACTTCAAAATGGAAATATTTGTCCTAAAATGAATCAAAATCAAAAGAAAACATTTCCATTTTTTTAAAATAAATTTCAAAATAAACTGATTATCAAGTTTTTAAATCAATAATAGATACATGGATTCAAATTTGTGTTATAGCTAAATATATAATTTAAACTAAATAAATAAAATGAAAAAATCACTAATTAAAGTTACACTGCTATTTATAGTTTTAGGATCAGGAATAAGCAGCTGTAAAAAAATGACAATTGAAAAAGATGCTACTTCAATTACTACTGCTAAAACTACTTTAGACATTAAAGCACCAAATAATTTCAAATGGAAAACTACCTACTCATTGAATTTAATAATTAAACCAATTTTAGGAGATGGAAGAGTAGAAGTACTAAAATTAACTTTTGATGACGGAGTTGTTTTATACCAAAAATTACAAAAAGCATCATTAAGTCAAAGCATTTTATTAGAAATACCTAATCAATACAGCAAAGTGAATATTAGTTTTGGTAGTATCGCTAAAGTTATTGATACTAAAAATACACATGTTGAAATAGCTTTAAATTAGTTGTTTTAAAAATCAAAATTTATTAAAAATTACGCATTAATTATAAAAACGTAAGGGCTTTTATCATACCAATTTAAAGGTCTAATTGCATCATTTTTTTCAAATCATGTAGTTTTATTAAATCGTTGTTACAGCTCAATCTTGGGTTGTGAAGTTACATTACAATATAAACCAATTTTTAAAAAATGAAAAACAAATTACAAATTTTAGTAGCAATGGCTGCTATTTTATTACTTCCTAAAACAAACTTTGGACAAGCTCCAAATTTAGGAGCAGTTGCAGGTTATGCCATGTTTACTTCGGCAGGTGCATTTAACAATACTGGAATTACAACAATAACGGGAGACGCGGGCACACAGGCCGGTGCATTTAACGGAAGCCCAACCGTAATAGGTCAAATTCACGTTGCAGATGCTCATTCAGTATCAGCAGCTAACGCTTTAGGGTCAGCTTATTCTTCATTAAGCGGTGTTACCTGTGGAGTAGTTATTGGAACTACTATGGGAAATAGTCAAGTTTTAACTCCAAATGTGTACTGTATGGGAGCGGCAGCTACATTAAACGGTACTTTAACTTTAAATGCTTTAGGCAATCCAAATGCAATTTTTATTTTTAAAATAAATGGCGCTTTTGCAACTACAGCAAGTTCAAATATTGTATTAATTAATGGTGCAAATTTAAGCAACGTTTATTGGCAAGTAAATGGTGCATTTGCTACTGGAGCTGGATCTACTTTTAAAGGAAATTTATTAGCAAATGGTGCAATTAGTATAAATAGTGGTACTACTTTTATTGGTAGAGCGCTTTCTATTGCTGGAGCAATAAATATAAACAATAGTAATGTTTCTATGATTTTAGATGCTGATAACGATGGCGTGTCTGATGTTAATGATCAATATCCAAATGACCAATATAAAGCATTTAACAATAACTATCCTGCAGCCAATTTTTCTACTTTATTATTTGAAGATTTGTGGCCATCAATAGGTGATTATGATTTTAACGATTTAGTTGTTGACTATCGTTTTAATACTGTTACAAATGCAACTAATAATGTAGTTGAAGTAATTTACACTTTTGTAACACGTGCCATTGGCGGTTCACTGCATAATGGTTTTGCTTTTCAATTAGATGGAATTAACTCCAATAAAATTACTAGTGTTTCGGGTTCGAAAGCTGTTGGTGCTAGCTGGATTTCGTTAAATGCTAATGGAACTGAAGCTGGTCATATAAACAATACAAACATACTTGCTTACGATGATGCATATAAAATTATGCAATCACAACCTGGTTTTAGTTTTATAAATGTGGATCCAAATGCACCTATTTCGCCAAATGATACTACAATTATTACTGTTAAGTTTTTAATTAATGGGGTAGCACCAATTGGCGGCACACTGAGTTACGATAGTTTTCCAGTCACTGTTTTTAATCCATATATGATTATTAATCAAGATAGAGGGAAAGAACTACATTTAACTGACCGCATGCCAACTGCAAAAATGAATTTAACTTATTTAGGAATTGAGCAAGATAATAGTAATTCTGCTTTAGGTAAATATTATATCACAAAAAACAACCTGCCCTGGGCTATCAATGTTGGTTTCTCAGTTCCATTTACAAATGAAAAAACCGACTTCAGTTCAGCATATTTAAAATTTGCAGATTGGGCTTCTTCGGGTGGAGTTTTAAACCCAACATGGTATTTAAACACGCTTGGCAATAGAGATAATACAAAATTTATAATAAGATAAATAAAATTCATCTTATCAAAAAACACTAGGTATTCACCTAGTGTTTTTTTGTGCTTTTTGAATTCCAAATACAATAAATACATATAAATGAAATACTGCCCCAAATAATTAAGTTAATGGTAATTTATTTGCTAAGGCTATTGTTTTTATTGGTATTAAAGTCAAATAACTTTGATAGCAATAACCAATGGTAAACTACATTTCCGAGTCCCTTAACCGTAATTCTATGCCACTGAACCATATTTCCAAGTCCCTTTGCCACATTTCAGTGCCGCTTATCGGAATTTCCGTGTCACTGAACCACATTTCCGAGTCCCTTAACCGTAATTCTATGCCGCTTATCGGAATTTCCGTGACGCTTTACTAATTATCCGTGTTCCAAATCCGTATTTCCTATTCCCTTAACCATTTTTCCGTGCAGCTGAACCATTTCGCATTTTTTATTTCGCATTTCGCACTTCAAAAAATTCCCGTTTTGCATAGCAAACTATACAGCGCCCAAATCATTGTGATTACTGATTAGAAAAACCAAATTACTTTTGGATTTTATTTATAATACTTAAATACACTAAAATTTATGCAAAAAAGCAATTTAGCTTTAACCAAATACTTGAAATACTGTGTGGTATTTATGGTGTTTATTTTTACAAATAAACACAAAGTAATAGCACAGAAAACGGCTATTTACGAAGATGAAACCAGGATTTATCAAAGGGCGATGGAGCTTTTTGATAAAGAGAAATATGCTGCTGCTCAAAAGCATTTTGATATGTTTGCAGGTAAAAGTAAAGACCAGGTTTATGTAGTTAATGCAAAATATTATGCTGCTACCTGCGCCATGGAATTGTCAAATAACGATGCGTTGAAGTTGTTTCAGGGAATTATAAAAATGTATCCTCAATACGACAAAGCGGAATTAGCAAAGTTTCAGTTGGGAAGACATTTTTACAGAAATAAAGATTATAAAAAAGCAGTGAAATGGCTTTCCGATTTTGATAATGGCTATTTAAGTGAATCGCAATTATTGGAATATTATTTCATTAAAGGTTTCTGTAACTTTAAAACAGACAACTTTGATGAGTCGCAAAAAGCATTCAAAAACATAAAGGATCAAAAAACCAAATATTACGAAGCTGTAAATTATTATTACGGTTATGTAAGTTACCGCCAATCCAATTATAATGAGGCTTTGGAGCATTTTGCCCGAGTAAAAAACCATAAAACATTTGGCCCATTAAGTAATGTATATGTGGCTCAAATATATTTTGCTAAAAAAGATTATGCGCAAGTAATCAAATATTGTGACACCATTACCAATAACGATGTAGCAATAGATGTAGCAGGAATGCTTGGTCAGTCGTACTATATTCAGGGTAATTACGAAAAAGCTTTGCCTTATTTGGTTAAATACATGAACGAAGCGCCTGCTGTGCCAAGCAGAAATGATTTTTACAGATTGGCTTATGCATTTAAAGTTAATAAACAATATGACAAAGCAGTTGATAATTTTCTGAAAATTCAAGAAGAGAAAGATACTTTGAGTCAATATGCATTTTTTCAGTTAGCTGAAAGTTATTTGGCAATGGATAAAAAACCGAATGCTAAAACTGCTTTTACCAAATGTATTGGCTTAGGATTTATAGCAAAGTTAAACGAAGAATCATTGTTTAACATGGCTAAGTTAAACTACGAAGTGGGCAGCAATAGCAGCGCATTAACTAGTTTAACATCGTTTATAGAAACGTATCCAAAATCGGCTTATATAAGTGAAGCAAAAAGCTTAGTTAGTAATTTATTACTAACAACTAAAAACTACAAAGAAGCCATTAGAATATTGGAAAGTATAGCTGACAAAGACGAAAAGGATTTAAGCATTTTACAAAAAATATATTATTACAGAGCTGAAGAATTGTATTTGCAAAACGATTATAAAACTGCCAGTGAGTTTTTTGATAAAGTATTAGCTGCTGGTAATTACAATAAACTAATGCTTGCATTAAGCCATTTTTGGTTAGCCGAAATAGCCTATAAAGATGGCGGCTTTGCCAATGCAACTATTCAATTTAAAAAAGCACAACTAATAGATGAATTGAAAACAACACGTTTTTACAATACTTCATTTTACAGCTTAGGTTATACTTATTTAAAAACGGAAGATTATAAAAATGCCATTGAAGGTTTTAAAAAATATGCTGAATTAGATACTAAAATGACTAATCCAGAGGTTTATACCGATGCAGTTACAAGAACAGCAGATTGTTATTTTGCCCAAGGCAATTATGAAAAATCAATTGACTATTATAATTTGGTAATCAATAAAGATTTGAACGGAAGTGATTATGCACTTTATCAAAAAGCAATGATTTTAGGCGTTGTAAAAAAACCAAATGAAAAAATTTATGCATTAAGTACATTAATTGAACACTACCCAAAATCTATTTTTATAGATGATGCTTTGTTTGAAAGAGCTGACGAACAGTTGAAAAATAACAATTTGCCTGAAGCCATTAAAGGATTTGATAATATTATCAATAACTATCCTAGAAGTGCATTTATTAGAAAAGCGTACTTAAACAAAGGGCTTACTTTGTTTAACATGAGTAAAGACGATGACGCTTTAAAAACCATGAAAACATTGGCTACTACTTATGCTAACACCGATGAAGCCAGACAAGGTTTGGTGGTACTTAAGCAAATATTAGTAAGTAAAGGCGAAAGCGATTTGTACTTTGATTTTATAAAAGCAATACCAAATTTTGTGGAATCGGCTTCATCGCAGGATTCATTAACTTACCAATCGGCATTTAATAATTATAAGTCTGGATTGGATAATTATACAAAGAAAGATTTTACAGCATCGAATAACGATTTTACAAAAGCAAGCAAAGGATTTGGAAATTACTTAAACAGGTTTGCAGGTGGATATTTTACCGCAAAAGCATATTACTATAAAGCAGAAAGCGATAACGTGTTAAAAGCTTACGATGACGCTTTGGTTGGTTATGAATATACCGCTAACGCCATTAGGAGCGACTTTACCGAACGCAGCACCAGACAAACGGCAGTGATTTATTTTTTAAGAAAAAACTACGATAAAGCATTTGAATATTATGCAGCTTTAGAACGCATAGCTGGTAACAAAGATAATTTACAACTATCATTACTAGGTCAGTTGCGTGCCTCCATGATTATGGGTAAAATGGATACTGCTACTCAAGTTTCATTCAGGTATGTAAACTCTGGAATAGCTACTAAAGAAGGTTTGAGCGATGCTAAAATAAACATTGCTAGGTTTTATATGCTGCGCAATAAACCCGATAGTGCTTGGGCCGATTTCAATTATTTATTGAAAGAAAACAAAGAGAAACCAATAGGAGCGGAGGCAAATTATAACATTGCTTTGATTCAATTTTTAAGAAAGGATTACAAAGCAAGTTCCAAAACTATTTTTGAATTAAATGATAACTTTAGCAAGTATGAATTCTGGGTTGCCAAAGCATTTATACTGCTTTCGGATGTGTATGTAGCTCAAAAAGATTATTTTCAAGCCAAAGCAACATTGCAAAGCGTAATAGACGAATACAGTAAAGACGATTTGAAGATTATAGCGCTAGAAAAGTTGAAGAAAATAGAAGAAGATGAAGCCAAAGGCAAATTAGAACAAAAGAAAAAAGTAGACGAAAGGATAAAAAGCCGCGATTAATTCAAACTTTATTTTTTGATTATTTAACAGCAATAAATTTATGAAAAAAACAATATTATATATCAGCTTTATAGTTTTAAATGGCATTTGCACCAATGTATTTGCACAAAAAGATTCACTAGAAGATGGCTTAACGGTTAACATCAAATATGTTCCTACTTTATCGGAATCAATAAAAATTCCTGTGAATCCAAATCCAGAACAGCCAACAAGCGTAAAACCAACGTTTACTTATAAAATTCCGGATTTAAACACGCCTACTACGCCAACTATTTATACCATTAAACCCATCAGTTTGGGAAATGCACTGTTGCCTAAATTAAGCAATAATTATTTCCGTTTTGGCTTTGGAAATTATACAACGCCATTGGCCGAAGGTTATGTAAATAGTGTAAGGAATAAAACTTGGAATAATGGTATATTCTTTAAGCATTTGTCATCGGAAGGCGATAAAGCTTTTCAGAACTTTAGTAACAATACCATTGCTGCTCACAGCAAACGTTTTTTCGATAGATCAATATTAAGCACCAGTGTTTTGTACCATAGAAATGTAGTTTATAATTACGGATTTAGTGATACCATTAAACCTAAAGAAGATACATTGAAAAATATTTATAACTTATTTGATTTAAATATTAGCCTAGAAAACTTAAAGAACGATACTGTTTCATTGGCTTATAAATTTGATTTGAATTACTATTTTCAAAGTAATAATTACGACTTGGTTGAACATAATTTTAAACTAGCTGGAACTTTGGCTAAAACCATTAGCAATATGCCGTTTACATTATATACTGGAATTAATAGCATTAGCAATATTTCAAATAGCAATACTTTACAACGTACTGCTTTTATATTTAACCCACGTATTAATTTGGAAGATGAAATGTATTATATAAAAGCTGGTTTTAATTATACTTATTTTACCGATAGCTTGGATAACACAAACCCTAATCATTTTTATCCGGTAGGCGAAGCTGCTTACCATGTAATTCCAAAAGCATTAACAGTTTTAGCGGGAATAAATGGTAGTTATAACATCAATACTTTTAGAAGTATCAACGCTGAAAATCCTTTTGTAAGGAATTACAGTTTTAAAAACACCAATAATAAATTTGAAATGTATGCTGGCCTAAAAGGTCATATTGCTAAGGGTTTAAATTATTCTTTACAAGGATCAATCGCTAATGTAAACTATATGATGTTTTACGTTAGTGATATTTCTAATTTACAGAAAATTGTTTATGATTCTGGAACAGTAACACTAACTACATTTACTGCTGATATCAGTTATCAGGTAGGCGAAAAATGGCGTTTAGGATTGGTTTCAAAATTATACAGCTACAGCATGGGCCAATTACAATATGCTTATAGTCGACCAAGTTCAGAAGTAAAGTTAAACAGCACATTTAATATTGGCGATAAATTTTTATTGCGTGCCGATGTGTTTTATGTAGGCGAAAGAAAAGGTGGAACATATGATAGAACAAATGGTAATAAAGATGATGTTTATGAAATAAAATTAGATCCGTTTGTAGACATGAACATTGGAATTGATTACCGTTACAATAAAAATGTTTCTGTATTTTTTAACTTTAATAACATGGCAGCAGCAAGTTATAAGCGCTTTACCAATTTAGATGTTTATGGCTTCAACGCATTGGGTGGACTTACTTTAACGTTTTAATTAAAACTGCAAATTACCAAAAAGCCATTGATGAAATAATCGTCAATGGCTTTTTTGGTTTCGGTTCAATAATTCCTATATTTGTTTTAATAAATAAAATAATATGCTAGTCAAAAACATAGTTTTAGATTCAATTAATAATTTACCTGAAAGCTTTTCAATAGACGAATTAATGGAGAAGTTAATTGTTTTGAACAGGGTTCAAATTGGCGATAAACAATCGATAGAAAATTCCGTTGTAAATGAAGCTGAACTTGATAATGAAATCGAAAAATGGTTCAAATAAATTGGACTCATCAAGCGGTTTTTGATTTGAAAGAAATAAAAGATTATATTAGTAGGGATAGCGTTTTTTATGCTAAAAAGACAATTGAAAAAATATAAAGAAGAACACAGGTTTCAAAAATTTATCCTCACACTGGTAAAATAATAACTGAAATAAAACTTGAAAAGTTCCGAGAAATTAATGAAGGAAACTTTAGAATTTTATATAAAATAGTTAATGAAAACAGAATTGATATTCTAAGTGTTTTTCATTCAGCTAGGAATTTAAAAACTGAATCTATTTTATAATTTTAAAAAAACGACCAAAAAGCCATTGATGAAATAATTGTCAATGGCTTTTTGGTTTTAGTTGTTTATATTGATTATCATCTTTTTTATTGAAAATTAATTTACTTAGCCATTCCAAAAAGAATTTTAAAATTAATGCAATACCAATAAAAAGAAATACAAAAGCTAATAAGAATAATAAAAATATTATATTAGAATTGTGAATAAAAAGTGCAATTAATAATAACAATAGAACTAAACCAAATGATATACAAGCCACAAAAATAGTTTCTGGCATTTCTAATTTGTTTTGTTTTGGTAATGGTATTTTTTTACTGGCTAAGTCATAGCTTTTTTTAATTATTGATAGCTGTTTAGTGTTTATATTTCTAGTTTTATCTTGTAAATTATATTTCAAATTTTCATTTGAATCAATTAATATTTCAGTTTTTGATTCTTGATTAATTACTACAGCATTTGCATTTGTTTCCATAATCAAATCTGTTTCATCAGGAACAACTACAGCTTTTTCTTTTGTTACTTTAGGTTTTGTTTTTTGAGCAATTACTTTATTGCCCTCCAAAAATTTATTGTTTCTCCATTCTATATGGTAACCAAAGCTAGCATGTTTTTTTTCAATAGA
>CAIUQQ010000356.1 GCA_903901345.1 uncultured Bacteroidota bacterium
AGACTTTTTTTGTTTGAAAGTTCAAAATTTTAGCTGTGTTTTCAATTCAAAATTTACCTTAAATAAATAAAACATTGAAAGCAACCTTTTTGTAATTTTATATTACTATTTGATTTATTGTAGCAAAGATTATATTTGCCATTAAGTAACCTTATTTGTGGAAAAATAAGTAATTATTAAATTAACATACTAAAATATATTAGATGAAACACTTTAACATTTTAAAAAAATCATTATTTGCATTAGTTGCTAGTGCAGTTTTTTATACTGCAAATGCTCAAACTGCGCGTTTTCAGTTAATTCATAATGCTGCCGATCCTTCTATGGATACAGTAGATGTATACGTAAACGGATTCAAATATGATAATGTTGCTTTTAGACAAGCAACAACATTATTAACTACCACTTCTGGTTCAGTAAAATTTAATATTAATAATAGAAACAGTATTGATAGCAGTGATTTAGTTTTAAAGCGTTTTATTTCGACTTTAGCTGCTAGTTCAAATTCAGTAATTATGATTACTGGCGTTGATAGTACTGCTAATTTTAGTGCTAATCCAAATAGTATAAATACAGGAATTGCATTAATTACTAAAAATATTACAACTTTTGCAGCAGGTAATGGAAAAGTACAAGTAAATGTTTTTCATGGTGTAACTGACGCTCCTGGAGTTGATTTAGTTATTAAGCCAGCAACATCAACAGGAACTTTACCTACAAATTTGCGTTTTGCACAAGCTAATTCTAGTGCTTCAACTTTGTTTTTTAACAATGTTCCTACATATTTAGAAATGCGTATTGCAGGTACAAGTTCTGTTTTAAAAGCTTATAGTGCAAATTTGACTTCGTTAAATCAAAAAATGGTTACTGTTTTTGCATCAGGTTTTGTAAATCCATCAGCTAATCAAAATGGAAAAAACTTTGGTGTGTTTGCTGTCGATACCAACGGAATTGTGGTAGAATTACAAGAAGCTGCTCGCTTACAATTTATTCATAATGCAGCTGATGTTGCTTTGCAAAGTTTTGATGTTTATTTTAACAATAACAAAGTAATTTCAGCTTTAAACTTCAGAGCTGCAACTCCTTTTTTTACAGTTAATGCTGGTAATACTCAAGTAAGAGTTTCAAGTGCTAATCAAAATGATACTTTGTATTTTATTCCTTCTATAAATTTAGTGTCTGGCAAATCATATTTAGCAATGGCAATGGGTTTAAAAGATTCTTCAACTTATGCTGCTAATCCTGATGGTGTTAACAGATTATTGAATATAAATGGATATGATAGTATGCCCGAAAGTTCTTTGTTAGCTGGTACTTTCCAATATTTGGTAGCCAACGGTAATACCGATGCACCTCAATTATCATTAAATAAAGTTCCTTCTCAAACTTCAGTAATTTCTAATTTAAAATATGGTGATTTCTCAGCTTTAAGAACTGATAACACTGGTTATATTTTTAATATTAGTAATGGTTCCAAAACTAATTTTAATGGTGCTTATTCGTTAAATGCAGCTGCTTATTTAAATCAATCTGGTGTAGTTTTTACTTCAGGTTTTTACCGTGCCGCTGGCAATCCTACTAACGCTGCTACTTTTAAAGTTATGTTGGCTTTAAGTAATGGAACAGTGGTAGAATTAACTCGTTTACAAAACAAATTACAGTTTATTCATAACTCACCTGATACCACAATTCGCAGTGTAGATATTTATGCAAATGGAATAAAAATTGTAAATGATTTAGGATTTAGAAATGCTACTGGAATTGCTAATGGAACTGATGCTTATGTGCCAGTAAGAATTAACTTAACAAAAGGAAATGCTGTTGATACATCAAACGCACTTTGGTCTATAAGTATGTTACCTGATTCCAACTTTAATATTGCAATAGCTTATGGTTTTACAGGTGCTGCTTATCGTACAAATCCTGAAAATATTTCAACTGCTTTTGGTGTAAAAATGATTACTCCAGGTAAAATAGTTTCAACATTTCCAAATCCTTCAAATGAAGTTATATTTTTCCATGGTGGGGTAAATGTAGGAAAATTAAATATTCAAGCTGATCAAGAAGCTTTATTTGTTGCAAAACAAACTTCATATGGTTCTTTGTATAAATACAGTCCTACAAAAGGAAATGCTGGTGCAACTTATTTTGTTAACGATGGCGTAACTGGTAAAGGTATGTTAAGTGCTAAAGTTAATTTTGTAGGTCGTAGTGGTTTAGCTGGTGTTATGTTTGCTTCAGGTATAAGTTTAAAAACTGGTATGACTAAAAAAGATACTACTATTAAAGTGAATGCTGACTCATCTTACACTTACACAATAACTACTTATGAAAATAAAGCTGATTATGATTTGAACCAAATAGATAGCAGTTTGAATTTAGGTTTATATATTGCTTGGAGCAATGGTATTGTAGATTCATTTGAAAAAGCGACATCTAGAACTAGTACAAAAGAAATTATTGAAAACAATAATTTTGTTATGTATCCAAATCCTGCTTATGAAAATGTTTCAATTGTATTAAATGCAACTCAAAAATCAGAAGGAAATGTAAATTTATTCGATATAAAAGGTGCTTTAGTTAAATCTATAAATACCAAATTGGATGCAGGAATAAATAATATTGAGCTGTCATTATCTGATTTGCCAAAAGGAATGTATTTTGTTCAAATCAATAGCAATGAAGGATCGTTGACTAAGAAATTAATTGTTGAATAATCATTCAATTTATTCATAAAAAAAAACGAGCTAAGTTTATCTTGGCTCGTTTTTTTATGAAAAAGAATGTTTAACCATTTATATTTGGTCAGTTCGAGCGTAGTCGAGAACCAATCTCAAGCTAAGTATACAGTGAGATTGCTTCACTACGTTCGCAATGACTAATAAATAATAAAACAATGAATCGAAATAGAATTATTTACGCACTGCTCTTTCTTTTAACCATTGGTTTAGGACTAGTTTCAAGGAAAATAAATTATCTGTTTCCTGATTATATAAATTTAGTTTTAGGCGATGCCATTTGGGCCATGATGATTTATTTAGGTGTTTGTTTAATTTTCTGTAAATTGACAATTATTCACACTGCATTAGTATCCATTTTTTTATGCTATTTAGTAGAAATAAGTCAACTTTATCATGAACCTTGGGTTGATGGAATTAGAAATACCACGCTTGGTGGTTTAGTTTTAGGTTTTGGCTTTCTTTGGAGCGATATTTTAGCTTATTCTATTGGTGTTTTTAGTGCAGCTTTATTAGAATATTTAGTTAGAAAAAGAGCTAAATAATTTACTTGATAGTTCCCAATTGTATTACTTCAAAATCTGATGATTTGATGGTTTTTAAACTTTGAACTTCAGTGTCAAGCCAACGAGAATCAGGCGCTCCGCTTATAAACATATCGGAACCAATATCGGCTAAAATAATTCCATAAGTTTTCATTGCCTTTAAAATTACTTGAATATTTGGAGCATAAGTACTAATATTAAATGTTGCTTTTAAACGAAGTCTTGCACCCATTGGAAGCGATGAACCACTTACGCCAGTTCCATTTACTTTATGACTTGCAGGACTAACATATCCGTTAAATACTTTTGGTTTACTTAAAGTAAATCGTATGCAATGGTCAATGGTTCCAGATGCAACTTCATCATACCTGAGTAAGCAGGGTAAAATGGGTAAGCCTGCAGCATCGGCCGATGTAAAACCTGCAGTTCTTGTAGCATTTGAGTTTAAATCAAAAATTGCACCGCACGATGCACCCCAACCATTTCCACTTTGGCTGGCGTTATACATTTCGTAAAGTTTACCATTTTCTAAATCTACAGTTAGCACATGGCTATCACCAACTCCATTACCTTCAATTGGAGCTGTTAATGGAACAGGATATGGCCCGGCATCGCTTTCATTTCCATAATTTCCATCGTAAGTATTAGCTCTAAATGTGATTGGCACTTTTGCTTGACTGCCACAAACCACTGAAAATGGAATTCCAATAGGCGCTCCTTGCCATAATCCACTTCCAAAATCGGGATGTAAACTCCCACTACCAATTGCTGAAATTAATGCAGCAGATTTAGAATCAACAGCCGCATTTGAAATATCAGTATTTAGTGGATTGGAAGCTGGAAAAATTTGAATCTTTTCTAAGTCGGCTTTAGTTGGATTGCTACAACGTACCGGTGTTACAATTGGAGTTGTAGTACTTGAAGTTTTATCGCACGATGAAAAAATAATTGCAATGGCTAGGAAAGGAAAAATTTTCATAATTAGATTTTTAAATAATGTTACAAGCTTATAATAAGCATTTATAATATCCTAATTTTAAAAGTAATATTCCTTCAAAATGAAATCTATTTACTTAAACCCATCAATGGTAATCATTACTTTACCAAAGTTATATTGCTGAATAAGCATTAAACTTTTGTCCTTATTTAAAAAAGCCCAATAGCGTTCCGTATCAAATTTTAAATACTCGCCTGTTTCTTCGTTAATGGCTTGTTTGGTGTGTTTGTCTATGGCTTTGGTGTAAAGTTTTAAACTTTGAATGGCTCCATTTTTATTGGTAATATTGATGGTGCAAATTGCTTTGTTTTGAATCAGGCTATCAATCAATTTTTGACTTTGATTTTCATCGTATCCATCAAAATTTAATTGCTTAAATGTGGCCACATAAAACTTTAAAAACTGTATATCTGTAATGGTTTTTACTTTTTTATTTGCATCAAAAATTAAGGGTGCTTGCACATTACTATTGTCAATAAAAAAACTATTGGCTGTATTTTCATAGTTAAACTCAATGCTTTTTATTTCTTCTGATTGATAGTTAAAAACAGTTCTATCTCGCCAAGTTAAACTATCGCTAATAAACCTTGGAGTTAAGTAACCAAAAAAACCTGGAATATGCACCGCATATGGTTTTGACGAACCTTCAATTAACATATAAGTTCCATTTTGTTCTTGCGTAGCTGAACCAATATAAAGTGTTTTTACTGTTTCGTCTTTTGAGTAAAACTGTGCTTTTATTCCTGTTGTTGCTAAGTCGCCAACTGCCGAATTATGTTCACTTTGAGGAACTGGCCTTAATACCGCCAGGTTTTTAACCGTAGATAAAAGCAATTCTATTTTGCTAAAATCTGCCATTTTATTATTGTTAATGGTCCAGGTTTGCGGCCCTTTTTTTTCTAAAATTACGGTATTCCCATTTCTGTCTGCAATAAATATTTTGTCAATTGATGAGGTGTCAGCAATGGCAAAATCTGCAATGTCTTTATAGTTAATTCCCCAAGGTTTTTTATTTATTAAATAATAAGATATTGCTACAAGCAACAAAACTAAAATGGCTAAATATGTTTTTTTATTCATGGTTTCAATATCTCAGGGCTTTATGAATGTTATTGTTTTGAAAGCGTTTCGACAAGCTCAACGA
>CAIUQQ010000357.1 GCA_903901345.1 uncultured Bacteroidota bacterium
CTGGCTGACTGGCTGACTGGTGACGTTTAAAGTTAGTTTTACTCCTTTATCAGTTTTATAGCTTTAGCATGTTCTTGTTTTAAAAAATAAATGCCGTTAACAAGACCAGAAAAATCTTGGTTTTCCAAGTTGTTTCCTTCATAAATGATTTGTCCAAATACGTTCCATAATTGAATAAATTCATGAGCATATTCCGCATTAATTTTTATATAGGTAGAAAACGGATTTGGATAGACAATAAATTCAGTTTTCGTACTTTCAATTGCATTTATATTGGTTGATGAATTACTTGTTTTTGTTCTTACACAAATAATATAATTGCTATTTATTTTGGGGTCGTAAGTAGTAATACCAAATTGGGTGTTCCAGTACCAAGCATTGGCTACTTGGTTTTGTTGTGAGGTAGATGACCAATATTTCTTTACCCCAATATTACTAAATATGCTGGTATTAACTGAAGGATTTACAAATCCTTCATCATTCAAAGATTGTATTTCCTTGATATTTGGCATACGCCAATCACTATCGTTTTCAAGTATTAAATTATTTGCGTACAAAAGGGCATTTTCCCAAGTAATAGCATTGGTATTTGGCTCTTTTTGCCAAACTAAATTGGTTAAATTGTCGGTGATAGTTCCATTGCCATTATCGGTAAAATGATTTGAAATTACAGTTGGAGTTATTACGTCTCTAACTGCCCTTACGTTAAAATATTTTGTTCCGCCTGCACTGATGGTTTCTGTTTTCGGGTGATTTCCAATTCCGCCACCCGCATTGGTACACCATATTTTATTGGCATCGTTGACTTGCTTGTCGCTTGTCCACCAGTATTGTGCAGTGGTTTTAGTAAAATATAAAATATCTAAAGCAGGGTTGTTGTTTTGTAAATTTAATATACTGAAACCTTCATGCGCATTTGGTAATCGCCAATTGGTATAACCACCCAAAGTTAATGTATCACAATAAATAAAGGCATTTTCTATGGTCATTTCACCACCATCAGTTTGCTGCCACATTAAACCCGTAATGGTATCAGTAATGGTTCCATTTTTGTTATCAATATAATATGGCAAGTTGATGGAATAATCATTGTCTTCGCCAAATGTATTGGTAAAACTATTTTTTTGCCCTGTGTCAGGTAAACGAAGCATACTTTTTGTGGTGCTTTGAGCAAAAATAAAAACGCTGATTAAAAATAGGAGCGAAGTGATGATTGTTTTTTTCATTATTCTATGATTATCTTTTTTGTAAATAACATTTCATTCATACCAATTTTTATCAAATAAACTCCTTTACTAAAATTACTTACAGGTATTTGATGGATATAAGAATTGCTTTCAAAAACTTTTTCACCCAATAAATTATAAACACTGATGTTTTGAATTTTTGAAGCATTTAAATGATTCAATAAATCAATGTAAACATAAGTATTTGCTGGGTTTGGGTAAATTTGAATATTGTTATTTAACCCATTTGTTTCTTCTGTTTTGCTGGCAGCAGCTACCGTTTTACGAACCAGTACTTCATTGTCTAAAATTAAATTACTGCTCCATATAAATTGAGCATCATTGTTTGCATCATCAAAAATATTAATGAAATTGGTATATGCAGGTTTGTTATCTACCCCAACTGTTGCGTTCGCATAAGTATATGCATTTGGCCATGATGAATCATCGAATGTTGTAGCTTGCCAGTTTGCTGGTTTTGTCCAATGTAAGGCATAATATTTACTTCCATCGTTTGAATTAGCCGTACTACAATTTGTTGAAAGTCGGTTGCTGCCACTTTCAGTTGGGCAAGATAAATCGATAATGGGCGCAGTGTAAAAAGTTTGAGCTTTCCAATCACTTCCAGTTTTAGCAATGATGTTATTGCTCGCATCTTTAAAAACGGCTACCATTCCGCCATCGCCAGGGTGATAAGCAAAACCACCATTTAATTCTGAACCTAATCCCAAGTTTTCTTCCCAATCTATGAGGTGCATGGCAATGGTAAATGGACGTTTTACTTTGAATCGAACAATGCTAGAATTGAATTGTGTAAAAGGAACTTTGTCTTTACCAACTGGTGTTCCATTGATATACATTTCAAAATAATTATCAGCAAATATATAGGCAGTAATCACTTCCCCATCGGCATCTACCGTAACAATATCTGAACCATTTAATGCCGCCAAAGCTGCGGTTACATTTGCATAATTATTTCCATTGCAAACATTGTTTAAGTCTGACGAAAATGGAAACGAAGTATTGGTAAAATTAACCGAAGCTGGAACTGTCCAAACGGAACTATCGCTTGCTTTTATTGTTCCAACTCCTGCTATTCTTCCTCCAGTGCAAGTATATAAATTAGTGGTTATTGTGGTTGCAGCTCCTTGTGTAACCGAAGCATTTCCTTTGTATTGTGCCATTGCACAGATAGGTGCACCCAACAAAAAAATAGCACTGTAGTAGTTAATTAGTTTTTTCATTATTTGTTATTGAACAATAATTTTCTTAGTAATTAGATTGCCGGAAAACTGAATTTTAATGAAATAAATGCCATTGGTAAAATCTTTTAAATCAATGGTTTTTTCAAATTGATTGGCAGCATAAATTTTAGTGCCATTTAAACTGTAAATAGCAATTTCTTTCACTTGGCTAGCAGTAGTATTGTTTTCTAATTGTAAGTACAATATTTCCTTACTTGGATTTGGGTAAACAGAAAAATCATTTTTATTCCATGAAATTTCATTAGCATTGGTATTGTTATTTGGCACAGTACAAATAGCGGCTCCTTTATAATTAGTAGTAGTTAAAACATTAGAAACATAGTAGTTAAAAGTGTAATTACCTGCAGGTGTCCAACTATAAATTACAGAATCAGTAACGCCTGCAAGTGTATAAGTTAATTTGTAACCATTGCCATTTCCGTTAGGAATGCAACTCGTTATTACCGCTCCTTTAAGTGGAGTTCCAGCAGGGCGAACTCCTTTAGCTGAAGCTTGAGGAATAATTTGTAAAGTAGAATCTTCAGTCACTTTTCCAACCATATTTCCTATCATATAAGGAGCAGTTGTTGTTCCGTGGTAATGATAAACGCCATTGCTTCCATCGTGTCCGTGGTTTGCATCTAAAGTTTTCATGGCAGTACCATCGGGTTCCAAAGCACCATAAACAGCATAACCGTCAAGGGCAAATGCAATGGGAATAATATCCGTAGTTTTACTATCTAAAAATAGGGGTGCAGTATGGTAATGATAATCATCTGCTCGTCCGCAATGTCCACCAAAATTATCTAACTGACCATCCAAAAATGCATCCACACCCGTATTGGTATAAGGATTAAATATGGCAATTCCATTGGCTGCCACAGCCACCGCACCTCTTAAAAAATGTTGTTGATTAACAGGAACAGGTGTAGTTGCTTTTACTGGATTTAATGGAATGCTCCATGCGTTTGTGCCAACATAACACTGTGGAATTGGATACTGTTGTTGCCAACCAGTAATTGTTGCCATCATTAAATGAGTTGGTAATCCCAACGATTCTACATAAAAATAATTGGCATCGTAACGGGTATTTACCTCTGGTTTGAATGGTGCAAATGCAGCGTTTATAAACAAAGGATCTGTGGTAGTTTTCATTAAGCCAGTGGTAAAACCAAATAAGGTTACACTTGCACTTACTACTAATAGTGGTGCTATTAATTGGAGTTGTTTTTTATTGGTAAAACGATACATACCAAATGAAATAATCACAATAAATAAAAACACAATTAAATATTTATAATCATAGGTTTTTATTGCTGCTGGCGCAATGGCATTATTATTTTGAGTGTTTAATTTTTCAATTCCTTGATATTTATTTAACACATAATTTTGGTCGTAAGTGGTAAGAGAAGTTAATGGAAAATTAGCAATATTTCCGTTTACGTCTTCTATAAAAACATTTCCATTTTTATACATAAAAAATGAACCAACTACTGTTTTGTTTTGCTTAGCAATGTTCCATTCCTTTGCTATAAATTGGCTGTTGTGGGCATTATGAGCAAATGTAATTTGGCTCAATAAGCAAATGATAATGATGGTAAATATTTTCTTCATGTGTTTTTTTTAGCGTGCAATAATAATTTTATTACTTGATTTTATATTGTTTTCTCCTATTAGTTTGTAAAAATAAGTTCCATTGGGCAATGGATTATTATTATAATCATTTCCATCCCAAATAATTTGAAAAGCACCTTTTAGTACCAATCTATTATCTATTAAATTTTTTACTATTTGCCCTTGTTGATTATAAATTGCTAAGTTTATTTTTTGAGTTTCTAAAATTGAAAACTCAATTTTTATTTCATTTGAAAACGGATTTGGATAAGTAAGCTCATCTATATAGTTTTTGTTCCATAACACTGGAGCACCAGTATTCAATGAATCGTAACAGTTTAATATACCAATATAATAAGTAGCAGAAATGTCTTTGTTTTTTCTTGAACCGGTTTCGTTCTTAGGTAAATAAGCCCTCACATAATCTATTTTAGCACCATTACCATCAACTGTAATATTCAAATGTCCAGAACCTGGTAATATTTGACCTTCTTTATAACCATATTTAGTAGCTTGTCCGGTTGAAGTAAAATTAGGGTGACTGGGTTGAGGGATTTCTTGGTAATACAAACAGCTTTTTTCTTGTTTACCAAAAAAATGATCGTGGCCATGAAAGAAAATATTTACCCGATGTTCGGCCAATAAATCTTTAATCGGTTTATACCAACCTGGCCTGTTGGTTTCAAAGCCACGGGTATTATTTAAATTATTTCCTCCCCATTCATATAAATCGGCTACTTCCACACCGCCACGTCCATCAGGATCGCCACCAATAATTTGATGTGCAAACACAAACTTAAATTTGGAATTGTTTTTTTCTAAGGTTGTCTTCAACCAATCATATTGCGTTTTTCCTAATGTCCAGCGCCAACCATTTAGTGAATCAGGTTTTGGACTGGTATACCAATATGGATCTAGTACTATGAATAATGCATCGCCCCATTGCCAAGCATAATAATTTTCTCTTTGTCCTACAAAAGGATGAACAATGGTATCGCCTGTATAAAAAGTATTGGGAATTGGATTGGTAAAATATTTTTTTCTATCTAAAGTTCCCCAAACAGCTACATTATTTGCAGTGTTATTTAATTGCCAACCTGCTTCACCTTCATGGTTGCCAAGGGCAATAAACAAAGGAACAGAATGGCCAATAGATTCATAATACGAACGCAATAAATGACAACGATAAGTGACAGTATCTCTTGGAATAACTTTGGATGCATTGGTTAATTTATCCGACATCAAAAAGTCGCCTAAGTCAATCATGAAATCGGGTTTATCTTCCAATTGGTTTTTTAAACATAAACGATACAATGCTGTATCCGTTTGCTCATCCATATGTGGATCAGCTTGAATGGTAAACGAAAAACTAGTTCCTAATTTACGACTGGTTTGAAAGGTATATTCTGGCCTGAAAATAACATTGGTAGTGTTTGGTTTTCTATATGCCAAACGATAAAAATATTTAGTGTCTTCTGTTAAATTTTTTATTTCAATTTCAGTGGGTTCATTTACTCCAAATGTTTGCCAATTGGTTTGATTTGGATATACACCACTTGCTGTTCCATACTGAATACTAGCATCTACAGCGGTATCAAAAAAAACTTGAACAGTAATGGTACGGTCAGTTGGGCGACCAAGAATTTCACTATGAATTAAATTTTGTGCTTTTGTTGTAAAGCAAAATGATGCGATGATGGCAATGATTAGTGTAAATTTTTTCATGCTAACTCTTATTTATTTACTACTAATTTTTTTACAACAAGTGCATTTTCAGTTTTGATATTTACAAAGTAAATTCCATTTGAAAAATTACTGATATCAAATGTATTTATAGGTGTTTGTAACTGCAATTGTCCCACAGAATTGTAAATTGTTACTTCTTCTAATTTGTAATTTTGACTAGAAAGAATGGAAACATAGTTACTAGCAGGATTAGGATATAATTTTAAATCGGCTATTGCTAATACCTCGTTTACACCAGCATTTAATTTACCACCAACGGTATATGAAAAAGCTACTTCACCATTTTTGTGAGCACCACTTAAAGTATCTGCAGGTAAATATGCACGCACAAAATCAACCTTTACATTGTTTGGAGAAACAGTAACTCTTAAATGTCCTGTTCCAGCTATTGTATCTGAAACATAAGCACCAGCATTGGCTAACATTCCAATTTGATAAGTAGAATCTGCTGCCATTGGCAATGCTTGATAAGTAATACTATCTAAAACTTCATGAGCAAAAACATGGTCGTGTCCTTGAAAGAAAATATTTACTTTATTGTCAATAAATAATTGGTGAATAGGCTTGGCCCAACCTGGTCTGTTGGCTGCAAAAGTGTTGGTTCCTCCTAATTTGTTTAATCCGCCCCATTCATATAATTGTGCATTGGTCACACCACCTCTTCCTTGTCCACGAATATGATGAGCAAATACAAATTTGTATTTTGAAGTGCTGGCTTCCAATGTGTTTTTCAGCCAAGTATATTGAGGTAAACCTAAGCTCCAGTTCCAACCTTGTGGTTTGTCGGAAGTATCGCATTCATCTCTATAAACATCCAAAACTATAAATTGTGCATCACCCCAAGTCCAAGCGTAATAGTTTTCTGGATTGCCCACGCCATATGGTTCTACATCAGTATTACCAGAATAAAATGAATTTGGAAATGGATTTGGATAATAATTTTTACGAGCTAATGTGCCCCAAATAGCTAAGTTATTAGGAGGAGTTTTCCCTAAATAATAATCGTTTTCACCTTCATGATTTCCTAGGCAAACATAAAAAGGTATGGAGTGACAAATGCTTCCTAAAAAAGGCCTATAATTTGCATGTAACACATCTAATTCTGCCGAGGAGATGGTAAAAGGATTGTGATCATCGCCAAATATATCACCTAACGAAAGCATGAAATCGGGCTTATCGTTGGCTTGGTTATTTAAGCACACTTGATACATGCTTTTTACCCCTTTTTTGTCGTATAAATGCTCATCTGATTCAATGGTAAAAGTATATGTGCTGCCTTTAGTTCGTTGGGTTATAAAAGCATATTCACTGCTTATTATATAGTTACTAGCGCCAACTGTTTTATACTTTACCCTGTAAAAATATTTTGTATTTGCAGTTAAGCCTGTCAAATCTTTTTCATCAGGAGTATTGGCTATATTTGTAAAAATAGCTGATGTGTTTGTGTAAACACCTGATTGAATTCCATATTCAAAAAGATATTCCACGTTTTGATCAAAGGCAATGCTAATGGTTACTGAATTATCAGTTGGCCTTCCTAAAATAATGGTTTTGTTTTGTGCTTTTAATTGGAAGATTCCAATTGATAAAAATGCTAATAAAAAATACTTTAATACTAATATTTGATTTCTAATCATATATAATTCGGTTTTATTTTTTATAGATTTTGAAAACTAAAAAAGGTTTAAACAGAACTATTTTCTTCTAAAAGCTATTTGGCAGCCAATTGATTTTGTTTCTGCTGTTTTTACAGGTTGGTTGGCCAGCAATTCATTTACGGCATTTGATACAAATGATTCGGTTACTTTTTCGGGTTCCATTCCGTTGTCGTCTATTGCTCCATTATATTTAACAACCCACTTTTCATTTTCCTTCCAAATTACAAAAGCGTGTGGTGTTTTCTGTGCTTTAAAATTCTTGGCCACTTCTTGCAATTCATCAAATAAATAAGGAAATTTAAAATGTTCCTCATTGGCTTTTGTAACCATGTTCGGATAAGTATCTTCTTCATACATCATGGTGTCGGTTGAACTAATAGCAATCAATGGAACTCCCAATGGCTTGAATTTATTGTTTAAATCATTCAGTCGGGGAGGATAAAGTTTGGCAAACGGACAATGGTTACAAGTAAATACTATGATAAAACCTTTTGCATCTGGAAAACTGCTTAATGAAACAAAGTTTCCATCTACATTTTTTAGTTTAAAGTCAACAATGTCTTTATTGTTTTTTTGAGCAAATGCACTCGTGCATATCACTGATAAAACAATCCAAATTATTGACAATGATTTGATAGTTTTCATAAAATTTTATTTCGTTAGTTTAAATAATGTTTGGCTGCTAATTACATCAGCAATGAACTTTTTATGTTTTCCTTTTTTTATAATTAATGTAGCAGGAATAGCGCCACTCCAATGCTTGTCTATTTTATTGATCCAATTATTGGCATTGCTTTCATCTAATAAATATACATTTTGCAAACTGTATTGCTGAACTATTTTCAATAATTTCTCCTGGTCATTTTTTAAATCTAAACTTACAAATACCAATTTAATTTTACTGTTTTTTATGCCTTTGTCAAAGTTTACAAACTCCGGTATTTCTAGTAAACATGGTTTGCACCACGAAGCAAAAAAGTTAACTACATACACCGTGTCAGAGTTATTATATATGCATTGCTTTAAAGCATCAAATTTTAAAACTTGAATTTTTTGTGAGTATATATTTTTATTGATTACAGCAATTAAAACCAGTAAGAAAAACCAATTCTTAACCATTTATTCTATAATAAATTTCTTGGTAATATTTTGCTTCGTTTTTTCGTCAGTTAGCTGTAAATAATACACGCCATTTGATAAATCACTAATATCTATTCCGTTCTGAATGGCGGGGCGAGGAAGCATTTTACTTGTTCTGCCCACTGCATCAAATATTTTAATATAATAGGCCACCATTGTTGGGTCGGTATAAGTAATAAAAAGTTTTTCTTTTGCTGGATTAGGATACAATGAAAAATCTTTGTTTAAGCTATTGTTCTCAATTAATCCTGTGGTACTTTTTACTACAAATGATCCCATCATTCCTTCGTCTTCATGAGTTAACGCATGGCAATGATACATATACGGCCAAGTGTTGTCGGCATAATCATCAAACTTAGCTATGAAGGTAACTGTTCCGCCAATAGGAATCCATGCTACATCTTTCCAGCCTTGCTCATAACTTCTCATGGTAGTTCCCATGTTTCCGCCACTTCGCGATATAATTTTAAAAGGTACATCGTGCAAATGAAAGGCGTGGCCAAATATATTATTGTTTACAATGGTCCATTTTTCAACAGCATTTAAGTTAACATTTTGATTGGTTTTAGTAAGACTAAAAAATTCATTGTTCAATGAAAATGCAGCTCCTTGGTTCCCACCTGTTACATTTATTGTTCTTGAATTGGTAACATCTGCAGTGGTTAAATAAGTATTATTTACCAAGGCAGTTGGAATGGTAGTAATGGCATTTGGAGTAGCCGCAACTATATTTATTCTTAAAATATTGAAATTTATATTATTCAATAATCCTCCGTTAATAGGTCCATTATTTCCTGTTGGTGTTGATGAATTTCCTTCTAATCCTGGCCAACCAAATGTATTTTGACCTGGAGTTAAAGCAAGAATTTCAGCAGTAGCATTATATGCTTTCAAATCAAGTGTGCCACCTACTGTGCTTCCTGTTAAATCTACCAGAATTTCGTAACGCTCTCCAGTTTGAATAGCCATGCGAGTTACTGCTACTGGTGCATTTAATAAGCCATCATCGTTTCCTATTACATAAAATGTACGGTTATCACTAAAACCAATATTATAACCTCTTTGAATTTCTCCATTTAATATACGTAAACGAATTACTTGTTTTGGTAAATTAACCTGAGGATTTAAAGTGCCGTTTATCATAGCATAATCGCCATAGTTATCAATTTTGTTAAAGGCCATTTCATTGGTATTCTTTAAAAACCTACGACTCGATAAAGCCAATGGAAAATCATCAACTCCATAAGTTCTTGGAATGGCTAATTTTGCTTCTTCGTCATCTTTTATAATTATAAAACCACCCAAACCTTTGGTTACATGTTCCTGTGTCATTTCATGTAAATGTGGGTGATACCAAAGTGTAGCAGCTTCATTTTTTACAGTCCAATAAGGTTCCCAAACAGTTCCAGGAGGAATTATTTGATGTGGTCCACCATCCATAATAGGAGGTAAGTGCATACCATGCCAATGAATAGTAGTGGAGTCATTTAGTTTATTGGTAACTTTCATTTTAACCGCGTCACCTTTGGTCATAATTAAAGTTGGACCCCAAAAGTTATTGTCGTTTATTCCACCAGTAATGGTTTGATTACCGGTTTTAAATTGTACAAAAGTATCTTTCAAAATTAAATTGAAATCAGTACCCGTAATAGTTGCAGGAACTTTTAGGTCGTTATACTGAGCTTTTACTTTATTTGCTGAGAAATAAATTATTGCCAAGGCAATAGAAATTTTGAAAGATACTTTCATCTATTATATTTTTATTTATGCTTATTTTGAAATGGTAATTTTTTTAGTCACTACATTGCCATTGTCAATTATCTTAATTAAATAATTTCCTTCATATAAGGTTCTGGTGTCAAAATTTACAATGGTACTTCCTTGAAACAAAACTGTTTTTTGAAGCAATCTTCCTGTTAAATCATATAATTCAATATCAAGATTGTTTTTTGTTAAATGATTCAATTGAATGGCAACAAAATCGTTTGCTGGATTAGGAAAAACATTTATTTTTAATGCATCAATTTCACTGTTATTTATTCCAGTATTTCCTCCAGGTGTGTAAGTAGTTACAGTTTCAATTATAGTAGTTACTTTAAGTGCGTTTTTTACACCATAAAATGTTGGGCCTACTACATAAGGATAAGCAGAATTCCAATTCTCATCTACTGTAGCAAAATAGCAATATATTCCATTTGGATATTCTGGTGTTTTACAAAAACGACCATTGTGTTCATCTAAATAATCAGGAGTAGCAGTACTGGTAACATTATACTGATAGTCTTCTCTAAAATATCCTAACGGATAAGTAGTGCTTACATCAGGACCAGCAGTTACTGTAGTTCCACTTGCATTGGTTGTTCTGGTAGTAATACTTCTTAATGCAAAACTACTTTTCATTCTAGTTATTGCACCTGTTCCATCTGTGTTTTTATAACCATACGCTCCATATATAGGAAATCCATCATAAGCAAAACCTATTAAAGGTGAATGTTTGCTTGAATCAATGGCATATAAACCATCAGCTGCATAAAGTGTGCAAACAGTTGAAATAACTTTTAAGTCTAAACTAAATGCACTTGGGTTTTGATGGTGATGGTAATTACCCATGGCAGGATGCGCTTTTGCACAATCAAAACCAAGTCTTTCGCCAACTACCGCGTCACGGTTCCAAACACCATCGCCTTGCCCATTAGTTTGAGTCAATGGTCCTCCTCCTAAACGGTTATTAGCTAATTGCCAAGAAACACCGTCACGGTAATCGAATAAAGCTACACCATTTATAAACAACCCAATATTTCCTCCTGTTGTTGCTGTAGCAACACCCGTATTTTGTACTGGATTTAATGGTAATTTAAAAATTGCATTTTGTGCTGTTGCCAACGATGGATTTCCGTCAGAAAATGGACCAGTAATATAGGTTGGAATTCCATTAGTAGCCACATAAACCGAAGTTGCAGAGTATTTAATACTTTGGCAATTTGCAATGGCAGCATCAACTATTGGTGTTGAATTGTTTTTTACATAATGTCGGCCTGTTACCGTGGTGTTTTGTAACCAATTTAAAATGGCTGGATTGGTTTGTGCATTTGCAATGATGCTACACAATAAAATGATAAATAGGTTGATGTTTTTTTTCATGGTTCTTATTCTTTAATAATTGATATTGATTTATTTTCTAATTTTATAAAGTAAATTCCTTTTGTTAAGCTTGAAAAATCTTGTATTTCTATTTGTGTTCCAACATATATTTTTTCACCTATTGAATTGTACATCTCAACAATAGTATTAGCCTTTTTGTTTGCTATTTGAATGTTTTTTGTAAATGGATTAGGATATAATTTTAAAGCAAATTCATTGCTTATTTCATTAATACCGGTTACCGTACAACCCGCACTTGTGTTGGTTAATAGCGTATATTGGGCACATAAGTAATCGTAATTATTTCTTTCATCTACCGACATGGAGTTATAGGAAAGATTATTGGTTTCTAAGGGATCAGATTTTAAGTTATAAAATTCAGTTTTCCCATAGTCAAAATGAATCAATTTGTAATCCATGTTTTTAATAGCTTTTCCTTCAAAGGAATCATGCTGCAGTTTAAATATTTCACAAAACTGCCAAGGCCTAATTTCATTTCCAGTATTTTTTATCAAAGGCATTAAACTTTTAGTATCTACAGGTTTATTTGCAGGAATTTGTTTTTGCCAGTCTGTAAATCCATTTAATTCCAACACCGTTGAAAATATATCAACTGTGTTTGTTAATGCAGCGCATATTCTATTTGGGTTAACCACACTTGGGCCAGTAATTATCATAGGTGTGTGAACTCCATATTGGTAAACAGTTCCTTTTGCTTTTGAAGTATCGGCTATTTGTGCCGTGCGAGGCGTGTTTCCGTTGTCGCCTATAAATATAAAATCAGTGCTATCAAATCTGTTCATCGCCTTTAACGAATCAAATAATCTTCCTATTTCATGGTCCATGGCTTGTATCATGGCTTTAAAATATTGCTTTGGATTATTTTTAATATCAATGGCAGTTCCTGATAAAGTTTTATAATTATGTAAATTTAATGGTGGTAAATGAAGTGGCTCATGAGGTGCGTTAAATGCCAACCATAAAAACACTGGTTTATTGGTTTGTGTATTTAACCAAGTTACCGCATTGTTTACATTTTCGGTAGTTGCATAATTGGTAATAGCACTCGATACACCATTGGTATATTTTGTCCAGTTAGTAAAACTTGGTAATTGACCAATGAATGGACCTTCATAATGGTCGTATCCAAGTTTTAATGGACTCATTAAATTAATTGCAGGAGCTGCAACATTTAAATGCCACTTTCCAATATCCGCTTTCCCAATATTGGCATTGTGAACTTTCAGTAATTTTGGAATACTGATTTCTGCTGTGTCAATAGAATTAGATCCTCCAGCACCACCAACTATGCCACCAACTTTAGTTCTAAAACTATAGCGTCCAGTTAATATACTTGTTCGGGTAGAGGAGCAAACAGGGTTCGACATGTGGTTGGTAAACACAATTCCTTTATTTGCTAAATAGCGAATATTGGGTACATCTACCGTGTCGCCATAACCAGGAAAAAAGCCAAAGTAATCTGCGCTTAAATCGTCAGCTATAATTAATACAGTAGTGCGTTGTGCTTTTGTATTGATTGCTATTAGCAACAATAAAAAAACAATAAATTTTATTCTCATTGTTCTTGTTTTATATTTTTGGGCGTAACCATTATTGATTTTTTATAAATCAATAATGGTCGGGCTATCCGCTATAATCTTTTATTTCGCTTTGCTGCATAAAAGGATTTCCGCTACTATCCCTTACGCAATTTTATTAGTAATTCCTCTGTATTATGTAATCCGGTCGTTGAGCTTGTCGAAACGAGTTTGACACTTCGACAAGCTCAGTGTCCAAATGATTTTTATTCCTTCACAAACTTTTTAACAGTGGTAGTCTTTGTTTTATCATCCGTTAATTGAACAAAATACGTTCCTGCAGCAAGGTTAGAAATATCAATACCATTTTGCCATTCCGGACGAGGTAACATCATTACTGCTTTACCTACTATATTTAATATAGATACATAATATACTTTAGCTTCTGGATTGTTAAAGGTAAAGAATAATTTTTCGTTTGCAGGATTTGGATACACCCTAAAATCAGTTGCATTTTTGTCAATGGTATTGATACCACTTGTAGTTTTATTAGTTACCACAAATTGTCCCATCATGCCTTCATCTTCATGAAGCGATATATGGCAATGGAACATAAACGGATGCAATGAATCAGCAAAATCATCAAACTTAGCTATAAATTTAACCACTGATGGCGTTGTGCCTGTTTTGCCAGGAATAAATACTACGTCTTTCCAACCTGCTTGTGCTGGCACTGGCGCTACACCATTTACCGATAAAATATTAAACTCCACATCATGAATATGGAACGGATGTCCAAATACAGATGTACTTGTTATTTCCCAAATTTCAGTATTGTTTAATGGAACATTGTATTCATTATAGTTTATATCAAATAATTTATGGTTGATTATAAAAGCATTTGGTCCTAATATTACAGGTTTAGTAACTCCTGAACTATCGCTTATGGTAAGCTTTCTGGTAATATTTGCATCAGTTTCTTTTAACAATACATTGGTGGTTAAAGTTGTTGGAATAGTAGTAATGGCATTGCTGTTTTGAGCACCAATATTAAAGTGAACTATATTGAAATCTTTTTTACCTAATGCATTTCCAAAAGGTCCGTTTACAAATGCTTCGCCACCTGCTACAAAGTTTCCTAATGTAGAATTATACGCTTTTAAATCTAATGATTTTCCTAAATCAGCCCCACAATTTACTAATATTTCTACGCGCTCACCAGCATGTAATAAATAACGTGTTACAGGAACTGGTGCGTTTAATAAACCACCATCGGAAGTAATAATTTGGAATGTTCTGTTATCGCTAAATCCTAAGTTATACGAACGTTCTATGGCACCATTCAAAATTCTAAAACGAATAACTTGCGCAGGTATATTAAACTGCGGACGCAATGTTCCGTTTACCATCATGGTATCGCCATAAGGAACTGCAACAAATTGGTTAGATGTACTAAAATCTCTATCCGTTAAAACCAATGGAATGTCGTCAATTCCATAAGTTCTTGGCAATGCCAATTTAGATTCTATTTCGTCCCTAACTATAATTAATCCACCAATACCTTTGGTAATTTGATCCATGGTCATTTCGTGCAAATGTGGGTGATACCAATACGTAGCAGCATTGTTTTTTACTTCCCAATATGGTTGCCAAACAGTTCCAGGAGGAATAATTTGATGCGGTCCACCATCCATTACTGCTGGCAAATGCATGCCATGCCAATGTATAGTTGTAGAATCATTCAAGCCATTTTTTACATTCATGTGAACTACATCGCCTTTATTAAAAAATAAAGTTGGCCCCCAAATTTTACCATTTATTCCACTTGTTATGGTTTGGTTTCCGGTGTTTACTATTTGAGCAAAGGTGTCTTTTATGTTTAAGTTAAAAGTTGTTCCCGAAAGAGTGTCTGGAATCCAAAGGGTATTGTAACTTTGACTAAATGCATTGCTAGCAGCGAATAACAGTATTACAGCCGCACCTTTTTTAATTTGATTTCTTATAAATATGTATCTCATAAATAATAATTTCTACGATACAAATTAGATTTAATTTAAATGCAAGTTTGTTACGATATTTTTAAAATGTTTTATAAAATTAATAACAAATGTTATAAAATTATATAGTTTTCCTCATAAATATGGCTAATCCCAAACATAACACCCCACACACAAGCCTTTAATTATGGATCTTTAAGCGAGGGGCGTTACCGCCTCGCTGATGTATTTCGCCCTTTCAGGGCTTAAAGATGGAAGCCATGAAAGGGCATAATTTGCTAACATAGGGCATAGCCCTATGATATGGCTAATCCCAAACATAACGCTCATCATATTCTACATTATACTTCTTTAAAATTGCACGATACTCATCCTGAAATGTTTTCTTGTCGTGATGTTTGTGCTGGTTGTTGATATAGGCAATAATTGTATCTACTTCCGATGGATTGACTGAAAACGCTCCATAACCATCCTGCCAATAAAAGTTTTCATATTCAGTTCCTTTTATCTTAATCCATTTAGATGAATGCGCTTTTAATTCTTCCATCAACTTCATCAGTGCTATTTTTTTAGAAAGCATACACAGTATATGAATATGGTCTGTATAGCCTCCTACTTTTATTACTGGGCAATCAAGTTTGTTACAGATACCACCAATATAGGCGTGTAGTTCTGCTTCTACCGGTGAATGTATTAACGGTTCACAGTGCTTGGTGCTGAATATAATGTGTATATAGTTTTTTACGAGTGACTGTCCCATATTATTTGTATTACGCCCTTTCAGGGCTTTTTGGCTTTTTACTTTTTTTTGTCTGCGAGGGGCGTTACCGCCTCGCTATCATATTTCGCCTCTTTGGGGCTTAGTAATTCCCCATTAAACGCTTTTTGCAAAACCAATTTTTAAACTCTTTGAAAATTAAGCTTTATATTTATAAATAGGAATAGATAGTTTGGTCTATTCTATTTCTATTTGATCAATCTCCTTCATCAATCTATCTGTTTCAGTTAAGGCAACTATTATTTTTTGATAATGCAAAATGTCTTCAAATTCTAACTTGCGTCCTTTGCGGTCTTTTAACCATTTTTGGGCGGGTTGGTAACCTCCAATATAAAAATTCCAAGCCACTTCAGGTACATTGTCAAAATATTGTGATTCGTTAATAAATACTTTACCAGTTTCTGATTCTGTTTCTTCAAAGTTAGGTTCGTGAAGTAACAAATCTTCATTGCCTTTCAAATGTGGTTGAGGAAATGAAATATCATCTCGGTTATTTTGATTAGTTTCTACATCATCAGAAGTTGAATAGTATTTTTTTTCTACTGTTTCAGTTTGAACTTTATTTGTTACAAACTTTATTTTATCTACAATATTGCTTCCATCTACCGGATATTGAGTAATGTATTTTTCAACTACAGGGCTTTCTAACAAATGTATTTGGCGTATTTCGCCACCCAATTTTACCAATTGCCAAAACGTTTTTACATCTTTTGGATATGGCACTCTTGGGAAATCAATTTTTAAAAACTCCTTGTACTTTTCTCTGTATGTTGGACTATGCAATACAGCATAAATATAATCTAAAATGTCTATTGGCGCAAAGACCTCACGAATGTCATCCTGAGCATAGTCGAAGGGTTCGTTTACAAAAGTTAACCCTAATTTTTTTTCTATTTGCTTAACTATTTTTAAGTCAAGGTTTGGTGTTCTTTCTGTTTTCGCATCAAGTGTTTGTTGGGCATTGTTTTCGGGGTATAGGTAAAGAGGAAAAAAATTTCCTGAACCAAATCGACCTGCTGTCCCTGTTAAATTGGATTCTATTATAAATTTTGAAAGAAAAATATATCTCCAGTCAGAAACGCACTGTCTTGATACAACTAAGCAAATATTATCTTTATTTATTATATGTTTTGAAACTGCATCTCTTAATCTATCCACAATGCTTTTATCATTGTAAATAAATTGGGTGTCAAATGGTCTATAATCAATCTTTATAACTTTATTTATTTCAAACTCTCCTTTTCGCTTGTCCTTTAATTGCCATTCAGAATTTTCATTTATATCATATTTCTTTAAAAGTTCAGAATTATCAATTGTATCATTATAAAAATCAATAATCCTATTTGATAATGCAACTTTTGAAGAAGCGATACTTAAAGAATCTCTGTGAGTTTGAATGCCTAATGAATTTATTTTAAATAATTCAATTATTGCAAATCCTTTGTCGTATATATTTTTAATTCCAAAGTCTTTTACGACAAAAAAGTAATCGGGAGCAACTACGGGCAGTTCTTTATATGGTATAGACTTAAGTGAATTTTCATTGAGAAAATCATATTTCATTTCACGTTTACCAAATAAATCAAAATGAAATACTTTACCTAATTCACTTGTTTTTTTCTTTCCTGTTTTTACAAAAATATTTATTGAAACACCTTGCATAATATCAAATACATTTACATCTACACTTCCGTCTGGTGCAGTTTCTTTCTTCTTTGCATTTCCGTGTAAATCTATCGTATAAATTTTATCAAATGTTTTAAGTAAATGCCAACGCATTCCTCTAAAAGTAGGGTTGTCTAAAAAGCCGTGAGGATTAATAAATCCTAAAATACCACTCCCGTTTTTTTCAATAAAATGTTGACCATATCTTAAAAACTTTACGTAATCGTCATTTATAAATTTTGAATTTTGTTCTTTTAATTTTTCGTTTCCTCCAGGTTCTTTTTTGTAGTCTTCCATGAGCTTCATAATCCATTCACCTTTATTGGAACTCTCTCCACTATAAGGCGGATTACCCATTATAACCATTACTGGTGCATCGCGTTTAACAAAATTTGCTTCATTTGCTTCTGAGCTTAACCAATTAGCAAATAATGTTCCTGTATCAGGATGGCTTTCTTCTAAACTATTGGTTAAATAAACTTTTAGCCGCTGGTCTCTACTAGGTTTAAAACCAGTTTCGGTAAGCAACAAATCTATTTGCAAATGAGCCATTGCATAACTGGCCATTAGTAATTCAAAACCAATTAAGCGAGGCAATAAATGGTTTTCTACATAATTGCTCCAAATGCCTTGTTGTCCTTCAAATTTTTTATAAATATGTTTTATTACTTCAGCTAAATAGGTTCCAGTACCCGTTGCAGGATCTAATATTTGCACACGGTGAACTTCTTGTTCTACCTGTTTGCCTTGAACATTTACCTTAATTTTTATTTTGCTATTATCTGCTATTCCTTGAGGTAAATCGAACTCAGTTTTCAATATTTCATCAATAGCCCTAACTTGAAAACTAACTACAGGATGAGGCGTGTACCAAACACCACGAGCTTTGCGTAACTTAGGGTCGTATTCACTTAAAAAGGTTTCATAAAAATGGATAATTGGATCTTCCATTTTGGTTTGCTTGCCATAGTTTTTCAGAATCTCTTCCACATTACAAGCCAAAAATATTTCAACCAAACTATCTACAATCCATTTTATTCTATCATCTATATCTGGTCCGGCTATATAGCTAAAAAGTTTACGTAAAAACGGATTAGATTTTGGAATTAATTCAGCTGCTTCCTGTCTGCTAAAAGTTGGTAAAGTAGGGTCGTGTAACCTAGCTGCAAACATTCCATAAGCAATGGTTTGCGCATATACATCGGCAAATCCTTTAGGTGTTATATCGTGAATCAATATTTGTTTAAAAGCCACCATTTGGTCTTTTAACGTACTGTTTTCTTGGTTCACTTCATCGCTTGTTAAAGCTTTTTCTATTACATCGGCTAGTAATCTTGCTTTGCCAGCCATCATTTCGGCCAGCTTTTTACTGCTTTTTATGGTTTGGCCAATATGAACACAAAAATCTTTGATTAGGTTTTCAAATGTTCCAAAGTTTTCAGGTAAAGGTTTTATGCCTTTATCAGTAATTTCAGCAATAGAAATTTTGGTTATAAAAACTCCTTCTATGTATAAATGAAAGCTTAAATAATCGGTAAAAATCAAATTATTCAATGAAGCTTTATACCTATCAAACTGTTCTTTATTTCCAGTTTTTTTAGCACCGTCAAGGTCTTTGTCGCCAATGTCTTTAGCTTCAATAAAACCAACCGGAATTTCTTTTTTTGTTAAAATATAATCAGGTGCACCACAACTTTGTCTTTTAGGTTCGTTTGTTGCTCTAATATCTGGTACCAAACTTTCAAGCAATTGCTGCAAATCACCACGAAAAGTATGTTCAGTTGCGTTACCTAAAAGGTAACGTTTATTTATGTTGTCTATGTATTGGGATAATGTCATTATCTATTTAAAAAGTAGTTTCAAAAATTTGTTTTTTTAGTGCTTTAATTTCATCGAAATTATTTTTCATTAAGTTTCAAAGTTAGCAATCTACAC
>CAIUQQ010000358.1 GCA_903901345.1 uncultured Bacteroidota bacterium
AAAGTTGAAATGATAGCAATTCAATTAAAAAATAGCATCATCTTTTAACATTATTACTTAACAAATAAAGCATTCTCTATTTCTTGATAAACCTTTGAATCACTTGGACGTGGCGCATTTTTATTGATTATTTTCCCGTCTTTTCCAATTAGAAAGTAAGAGGGAATTCCATTGATTGCATATTTTTTATAAACCGGATTAGTTTGTTCATCAATGTTAAAATGTATTCCTTTCATTCCTTTTTTCTCAATGGCATTTTTCCAATCTTTTTCATTTGCATCAATACTTATATACAGAAATACAACGTCTTTTTTTGCAAATGAATCTTGCAATATTTTAGCGTATGTAACTTCCATCATGCAAGGTAAACACCAACTAGCCCAAAAATCTAAATACACTAACTTCCCTTTAAAATCAGCTAAACTAACCATTTTACCTTTATCGGTTCTAAGCGTAAAATTGGGGGCTTGATTTCCTGGGAAAAGCGAACTAATTTGTTTGTATTTACTATCAATATTAGCTAACAAAACAATATCTTTAACCTCCTCTCTTGCAATTAAAAAGTATTTATTGATTATATCTGCCGATTCATTTTCTAACATACTTATTAATTGTCCTGATATTTCAATTTCCTTTATATTTCCTGATAATAATGCTTTAGTGGTTTGAATTCTTTCAAATGAACTGGTGCTGTCTCTACCTAATTTTGTTTCAGTTTTATAATAAATATAATTGCTTAAATATCCAGTAAAATAACTAGAAGCTAAATAGTTTTCATTAGTAATATTTAATTGGTTATAAAAATCGTAATAGTGCTCTTTTACTTGTACTACCGAGTCTTTTATTCTTCTTAAATAATAGTGTAATTGAGGATAATTTATTTTGTCAGTGGCGTTTTTAAATACTATTTCAGCATATAAATAATCGTTAAACAATACTGGAAGTTGCTCTTTATTATGACTTAAAAAATCCAATTTAAGTTGAGTAACACTATCTGCAAAAGCAACAAATTCTTCTTCATTACTATAAGCAATTTGAGTATTGAATTTATCATCAAAATCACTAGAACCAATATTGTTTTCAAAATGCAGAAATTGTCTCACTAAATAATTATTTTGAACATCCCCTTTGCCATAATATTTAACAGATTCGTCAAATTTCTTGGTATCAAGTGTAACATAAATACTATCATTAGGAGTTAAATACATAGTTGTTCTTTCATTGCCATGATTTAAATCGTAGCTCCCTGCTTTTTTAAGATATAAAACTATTTTAAAAACACCTTTTTCATTCAGTTTTCCTGTGAATGTTTTCTGCTCCATGTCCCAATAAGTAATGGTTACTATTTTGTTTTTAGGATTAGTAATTTTACCACTTACCACTGTTCGTATTTGGCTAAAAGTTGGAATATTTAACAATAAAAAAGTTGATAAAATGAGGGAAGAAATGAATTTCATAAATGGGTATTTAGTGGTTTTATTTTAACAAGTATAGGTGAATAAAGCAAGAAATTATTAAAAGTTGAGTATTAGCTCTAAACAAGCTCACACAAGTGT
>CAIUQQ010000359.1 GCA_903901345.1 uncultured Bacteroidota bacterium
ACAAAAGTACTTTGCCAAGTAATATTATTATTGTCGTTACCTTTCCAAATAATACCAGCCAAAGACGTTAATAATTTTAAATTAGGTTTACTAATGACAAAATTTGCATTGCTTAAATCAGTAGTAGAATTATCAGACGTTGTAATTCTAATTTTTGCTCTTGTTGTTGTATCAGCAGGAACTGTCCATGCATAAGTTGCAGGACTCGCATTTACAGAATCTATCAAAATAAAATCGGTTCCATTGGTAGTATATTCTAATTTTACATTACCAGTAATTCCTTTAGCTAACCAAGAAATATTTGTTGATTTCAAAACTTCTAAATTTTCGCCACCATTAGGTGTATTTACAACTAAAATTTTACCTGTAATTAAAGTCATTGTTTTAAAATCAATCAAATTAGCCCAACTAGGATTATCAATGAATGGATTTCTATTTTTTTGCGTTGCAGCAATGTATTCATGTCGAGCAATTTCTTCTTCACTAGGTGGATCTTGTTGGTGCCATTTCATTAACACTGCTAAACCTTGATCGGCAGGTAGCGTCCAAACATTTCCGTTTACTCCATTATAACTAACCGACATGTAAAATAATGCCCTGGCTAAATCACCTTTTTGAGTATCTTTTGGTTCGTAAACTGTATTGCCATTGGCATCTAATCCCTTTTTACCAAAACCTGAAGGCGATGTAGAAGTAACTGTTACACACTCACCAAAAGGATTATTTGATCGTGGTGCATTGGCCAATGTTTGATGAGCTGGAAATAAGTTATGCAGATCATTATACTCAGGTAATTCTTTGGTGGTAGTACCAGCATTTGGCCAATTTGGATTTTGAGTTGCATTATTACTTGGCATGGTACTCTGAGCTCGTGTATGTTCGCGTGTTAAAATACCAGTGCTGCTGCTTGCATTCCAAACAAATGGTTCATCGTAAATATAAGGAATACCAGTATAAACGCAGTTTACTAGTTTTTTACCAGCAGCTGTATCTCTTGTCAAAAAATTATTAATAACTGTTGGAATATAGTTACTATAAAAAATGGTATCGTGTGAATTAACCTTAGCTGTTAGAGTTGATAAAAAATTAGATGCATCAGGAGCTGCAACAGAATTATAATATGTGCCGGGATTACCAGCCAATGATTGAACGGAAGCATTATTTGAACTACTTGTTAAATAATTTTCGTAAGAAGCTGGTCCGTTATATGAAAATACGGCAAATGAATAATTGTTATTTGCCAAAATATAAGCAGGTTTAAAAGTTCCAACTTTTCCAATATAAGCCACTTGCGCAGCGCCAATATAATCTCCTCTTTGATAACTTACCCCATCTGTTGGGACTTCAGTAATTGCTCCATTTTTTTTTCGTAAAATCAAATAGTTTTCAGTGTTTGAACTAGTATCACTAAATGTAACATTCATACCATAAGCACTTACATTTGAAAAGTTAATATTAGTTGATTTAAAACTAGGTTCAGTTGCTAAACTACCTGCTATTCCATATAAATTAACGGTGAATTTAGGTTTATCAATATCATTATTAAAAATGTTGATTGCTCCTAATCTACTGCCATTTCCAACTGTGTTCAAGGTACAATTAATATTCGTTGAATCTTTAGAAGCAAGTTTAATAGGTAAAGTATTGGTTACACTGAATAAGCCTGCACTTATACCAGTAAAATTAATGCTATCAATAACTAAAGTATCTGACAAACCAACATTTTTAACTTTAAATGAAAAAGTTGCGTTATTACCTACCACATTTTGTGAGTTATTCGCAATAATTTGATTGTTTCTACTTACCACAATTGTTGGTGTATTAGCAATGGGAGCTGCTAAAATCATTACACTATCCAAACCCATATTTCCACCAGGTGTCCCAGCAACTCCTCCTGGTAATTTTGAAGTAAAATAAAACCTAACAAACCTTGTAGTCATTTTTAAATTAGATTCAGTGTATTTTCCTCCTGTATAATTAGTACTAGTAGTAGACTTAGTAGTGATAGAACGAATGGTTGTCCAAGTATTTCCATTATCACTTTCTTGAATATCAAATTGACCTCCCCAAGCTGCACCTGCATTTTGCGGACTTAAGTAATAACTTAGCTGTCCTGGTTTATCAGCAATATTAATAGATACAAATTCTCCTGTTGCGTCTAGTTTACATGATAATGCATCACCAGTTCCAAAAGCATAAGTAAAACCATTATTATTTATCGCTAAACCTAATGTCCAACCTGTTGGTGGTGCTGAAATTGATGGCGTTGAAAAATTCCAAAAAGTTGGAAGTAATGCCTGCGCTTGTGTAGCTATAGCTATAGCACAAAAGCTAATATTTAGTATGAATTTTTTTATCATTATTTTGCTATTTTAAAAGCTGCGCAATATAAAACAATTATTTTTAAATATTTTGTTATCAATATGTAAACAATTTTTTTGAAATTAAAATAAGAATAAAATTGCCAACTTAAAAAATTATATTGCGTGTAATTAATTCCATGAAAGAAGAACTATTACATTATATATGGCAAAGTAAAATATTACTAAAACAAGCACTTTTACTGGCAAATGAAAAGCCAGTAGAAATTTTAAATATTGGAATTTTAAACCATGATGCTGGTCCTGATTTTTTTAATGCTAAAATAAAAATTGATAACGAAATTTTAGTTGGAAATATTGAAATTCACATAAAAGCAAGTGACTGGATAAACCACAAACATGCTAGAGATAAAAAATATGATAATGTGATATTACATGTAGTTTTTGAAAATGATAAACCCATTTTTGACAATAATAGCATGCCAATATTAACATTGGAACTGAAAAACTATTTAGATCCAAAACTATTAGATAAATACAAAATATTAGCTCAACAAAAATCTACAATTCCTTGTGAACCAATATTTAGCTTGCCAAACGAGTTTAAATTAAATAATTGGCTACACCGCTTAGTTTTTGAACGTTTAGAAAAAAAATGTGATAATATAGAAGCTTTGCTAAAAGCAAATAATAACAATTGGGAACAAACTTTTTATGTGCTCACAGCAAAATATTTTGGACAAAAAACAAATGAACAAGCATTTGAATGGCTTGCAAAAAATTTACCTATGCAAGTTATTGCAAAGCATAAAGACAAGCTTAGTCAAATAGAAGCATTAGTGCTTGGAACTGCTGGTTTTTTGGAAAAAAAATTAAATGATGATTACTTAAAATTTTTGCAAAAAGAATATTTTCACCTTCAAAAAAAGTACGAATTAGTAAGTATTGATAAGGAAATTTGGAAATTTGGAAAAATGCGTCCGGGTAATTTTCCAACTATTAGACTCATGCAATTTGCTGCTCTTTTATACCAAAGCAGTCATTTGTTTTCAAAGGTTTTAGCCATTGACTCTGTTAAAGATTTACATGCATTGTATCAATTAAAACACATTCATTTAATACATTTGAGTGAGTTAAGTAACCACAATTTTGATGCAGTGAAATCTGATTTAGGGAACTCTGCAATAAATACCATTATTATAAATACAGTGGTTCCCATTGTTTTTTTATATGGAAAATTACGTTTTGACGAAACCAAATGTGATAAAGCAGTAGCTTGGTTAGAACAATTAAAGCCTGAAAAAAATAATATTATTACTTTTTGGGAAACCTTAAATATAAAATCTCAAAATGCAGCACAAACACAAGCATTATTACAATTAAAAAATGAATATTGCGATCATAAAAAATGTTTGAATTGTGAAATAGGTTTTCATGTTTTGAACGATAACTAATTATTTATGAAAAAAATTCTGTTTGGATTACTGTTTATATTTTTTTTTAATTTACAAAATTATGCTCAAAAAACTTTATTGTTTTTAAATACTAATACCCATAAAACTATTGAAATATATGAAGGACAAACTCTTTCAGTTCAATATAGAGGATATAACAACCAAATATATCATTTTAAAAACATAGTGAGCGAAATAAATGATTCAACTATACTTTTGGGAAATATGAATGAGGAACAGCCTGTTTGGATTCAAAAATTAAGTAGAAAATTTGAACCTAATTATCGCATCATTACCATTAAAGATATTGTGGCATTTAGAAGAATTACAATTGGAAGAACTTTGGGAAAAAGTCTTGTATCAAGTTCTATTGCATTAGGTACAATTTATGGAATGTATGATTTGTTTAGCAAACAAACTTTAAGTTACGCTCCAAGCATTCTGGTTTCTTTTGGAATTGGAATAATTTCCACCACTTTAAATGCAATTATTTTACCTGAAAATCCGAGATATAAAGTAAAAGAAGGTTGGGTTATTAGCGTAAGAAATTAACTAAATATATTCACTCATTTCTAAAGCCATTTTCTTTGCTTCGGCCATTGCTGCTTCAGCAAAATCAAATCCATTGCTAGCATAAATAATACTTCGAGAAGCGTTAATTAATAAACCAATTTCATCGGTTTTACCATATTTAACTACCTCTTCTAAACTTCCTCCTTGCGCACCAACTCCAGGAACCAATAAAAAATGAGTAGGAGCATGCTTTCTAATAATAGTAAAATCTTGAGGTTTGGTAGCACCAACTACAAACATTAATTGTTCATCGGTAGCTAATTTACAGGTGTTTTTTATAACATGTTCAAACAGAAATTCATCATTTATTTTTTGTTGCTCATAGTCGGCACTGCCAGCATTACTGGTTAATGCCAATACAATACCCCATTTATTTTTATGTTCAAAAAATGGTGCTAAACTATCATTTCCCATGTATGGTGCAAGGGTAATGGCATCAAAATTCATTTTCTCGAAAAATGCTTTAGCATACATATTACTTGTATTTCCAATGTCACCACGTTTTGCATCAGCTATTGTTAAAATATTACTTGGAATTAAATCCAATGTTTTAGCCATACTTTGCCATCCACTTATTCCTTCTGATTCATAAAAAGCAGTATTGATTTTATAGCTTACGCAATAATCTTTGGTGGCTTCAATAATGGCTTTATTAAACTCGAAAATTGGATCTTCGATTGCTAATAAATGCTTTGGGATTTTTGTTAAATCAGTATCTAAGCCCACACATAAAAAGCTTTTCTTTGATTTTATTTCTGTTATTAGTTCTTGTTTTGTCAATGTAAATATTGTTTTTTTAAAATAAAAAATTCAGTTCAAATATAAAATTGTTCATGCTTTTACCCGTGTTTGTTGGTTTTATTCCTTGAAGTAAACCATTGTTTACATTGTTTATACTCATAAAACCATACTTAAGCATGGTTTGAAAGCTAACATGCCCTAACCTTATATGATAACCAACACAAGCCAATATATCAAATTTATTTAAATTAGGAATGCTGTCATATCTATCAAAAAATGGACCTTTATAAATAGATGAAGTGAGTAAAGTGGAAACCTGTGGTCCTAAAAGTATTTTATGGTTTTCATCTTTTGTTAAATTAATAAAACAAAATAATGGCATATCTAAATAAAATAATCTAATGGCGCTGTATTCATTGTCTTTTGGGGTAAAATTACTTCCTCTAAAACTGCCATTTAACTCAATTTGGCAACCCCATTTTTCACTTTTAAATTTTCTGCGCATATAAACACCGCCATTTAAACCAAAGTTTGAAGTATTATTACTATTCTCCTCCCCAATTAAAGTACTTAATTGGCAACCTAGTTTTATTCCAAATTTATATTTATCGTCAGGTAAAACCTTCACAGGCCTGCTTTCTTCTTCTTCAAAAGTAGAATCAATTGCTTCTTCAACTTGTGCTTTTAGCAAATTAGAGCATATAATAAAGGCAAAAATAATTACAAATTTTATACTGTTCATAAACAAATAATGAAATGCGAAAATACTAGATTTTAAAAAGGTTTTTCATAAAATATTCTTATAAAATTGTTGTGTTTGATATTTTTTATAAAATTTTACATTTTTAAAAATGCCTATCATTTAACAAAATATAATTTCAATTTTTGAATCTTCATATTGTAAGATTTGACTGTTTTAGTAAGTATTTTTTTTAAATATCTACCAATCAATATATTAAGTTTATCGTTAAACACATTGTTAGCAAATACAGACTTTTCCACAAGTTATAAACTTTATTGGTCTGATTGTTAGCAATACACGTTATAATGATAAAAAAATAAGGTGGTTTTGTTTCATAAAAACTTTGAATAAGCCTAAATTGCAGCCAGAAAAAAAGAATATTTTGATGAATAAGACAGAAGATAAACCAATCATTTTAACAAAACGCAAAAACATTCAAACAGTATTAGATTATTGTTTAGAACAAAAATTGAGTTTTAGTGCTAATCCTCGCGCAATCAGTATAGATGAGTGGGAAATAGAATTAGACATCACAACAATCAAAGGTGCAATTGCATTGGGGATTTTTGTTAAAGAAAACAAATTAGAATTATATGGTATGGGTACTACAACACCTGAAGTGGTGAGTAAGCCAAAACCAGCTGCACCTGCAGTAAATAATAAAAAAGTAGAACCTAAAGAATCATTTGTAGCTCCTAGCTTAATTGATGAATTAGTTTCAACTCCTGTAGTAGAAGAAAAAATAGAATCTACTCCTACACTTTCGTTTGACTTAAATAACAGTAACAACTAAAAGAAATTAAAGTTGTTGTCATAAACATTTAGGTGAATCTCTTATTGCAAGTAAGAGAAAAAATTTAATTGATTACACAGAATGCGGACGCGTGCAAGAGCGTCCGCTTTTGTATTTTATAGACCTCTCTGATTTGAATAATAAACACTTATTACACTTATAATGAAAGATTACAAAAATTATTATATTGTTTCAGCTTCACCCGAAGAAGTATATTTAGCACTTACTTTAGAATCTACCATTATGCTTTGGACAGGTGATAAAGCCGAAATGGTAGCTGAACCAGGAACTGAATTTTCTATGTGGGATGGAAGTATTATTGGAAAAAACATAGAATTTGAACCCAATAAAAAAATAGTTCAAGAGTGGTATTTTGGTGAAGAAGTAGCAGAAATTCCATCTGTTGTTACCATCAAACTGCATGAACACAAACAAGGTACTTCAGTGGAGTTACGCCATATAAACATTCCTGACGATGCCTTTGAAGATATTTGTGAGGGTTGGGATTATGCTTATTTTGCAGAACTAATTGACTTTTACGAAGACTAAAAAAATAAATTCGAAAAAAAAGTTCGAAATTCGAATCAATTGACATTATTCATAATGCTACACGTTAATGGAAGAAAACAAAACTTTGTAATTATTATTGAATTATAAATATGTACCTACAAACTTTATAAACCAATCAATATAAACAACAAAAAAACCCAAGTTTTAAAGCTTGGGTTTTTTTATTGTTAATTGTTATCGAATTATTTTTTCTTTTTACCACCGTCATCAGAAGAAGCTGTAACAGCTGCTCTTGTTGATTTTACAATCACAACTGGATTGTTTGGTGAATCTAATAATACAATATTTGGAGCTGATAATTCTTTAACAACAATTGATTTACCAATTTCTAATTCATCAATTTTAATTTCGATAAATTCAGGTAAATTACCTGGTAAACCTTTAACTTTAAGTTTTTGTTGTTTAATCATTAACTTACCACCCTGACGAACACCAACTGAATTACCTACACATTTGATAGGAATTAATATTTCAATTTCTTTGCTATCATTTAATTCTAAAAAATCAGCATGTCTAATAGAATCATTTACTGGGTGAAATTGCATATCTTTCAAAATAGTTTTGAAAATAGTTCCATCTATATCCAATTGTACTTTGTAAGTATTTGGAGTGTAAACTAAAAGTTTGAAATCCGATTCATACATCGTAAAATGTATATGTTCTTTTCCACCATAAAGCACACAAGGTACTTTACCTGCTGCTCTTACAGCTTTAGTAGCTGCTTTTCCTAAATCGTTGCGTTTGTAACCAAACATTGCTAAAGTTTTCATTCTTTTTGTTTCTCCTTTTTGTTTTTTTTAAGTGGCAAAACCCATTTCGTAATATCCGATACTAATTTTGCTTTTTGGTTTATATTTAATTAATCTTTTTGTAAGTCAAATAATGAACTAATACTACCGTGTTCATTCACGTTTCTTATTGCTTCAGCAAACAAATTTGCCGAACTTAATACTTTTATTTTTGGACTTTGTACTTTTAATGGAATGGTATCAGTTACCACCAATTCGTCAATTACAGAGTTTTCAATAGTTTCAATAGCTTTACCTGAAAGTACAGGATGCGTACAAAATGCACGAACACTCAAAGCACCTTTTTCTTTCATTAACGAAGCTGCCTTAGCCAATGTGCTTCCGGTATCAATAATATCATCAACCATTACAACATGCTTTCCGCTTACATCACCAATTAAAGTCATGGAAGCTATTTCATTCGCTCTACGTCTTTCTTTATCACATATTACCATGTCAATTCCTAATGCTTTTGCATAAGTTCTTGCCCTGGTTGTAGAACCCATATCGGGCGAAGCAATGATTAGGTTTCCTACGTTTGCTAATTTTTTAATATATGGTAAAAATATTACCGATGGATCCATGTGATCTACAGGAATTTCAAAAAATCCTTGAATTTGTGGAGCATGTAAATCCATAGTCATTACACGGCTGGCACCAACAGCAGTAAGCATATCAGCTACTACTTTTGAACCAATTGCTACACGAGGTTTATCTTTTCTATCCTGACGAGCCATTCCAAAATAAGGAATAACTGCAGTTATATAATGAGCCGATGCGCGTTTTGCTGCATCTATCATTAATAACAATTCCATTAAATTATCAGCATTTGCAAAAGTGGATTGAATTAAAAACACATCGCAACCACGAACACTTTCGTTAAAACTAGGCTGAAATTCGCCATCACTAAATCTTGTTGTGGTGCAATCACCAAGTTCTTGTCCGAATGCTTCAGCAATTTTTTCGGATAAATAACGTGAATTAGTACCTGAAAATAATTTTACTTGGTTATTGTTTGCCATGGTTTTGAATTTAAGCATCGTGTTTCTAAACAATTAGCTTACTTAAACTATGTTAAGTAAGCTAATTATCTATTTTGAAACTAAAATTGTTGTCCGACTAGGGCTCGAACCTAGACTCTACTGAACCAAAATCAGTTGTGTTGCCAGTTACACCATCAGACAATTTTCCATTACTTTCGTTTTGGGGAGTGCAAAAGTATTTTTTTTTTACAAAAAATAAAGCATTTTATAAAAAAAAATTATTGATAAAAAGTAATTAAATAAAAATCAGGGTTAAATAATCCCAAATTTTTGCAATTAAACCTATAAGGTTTTAAAAACCTTATAGGTTTTGTTGTTGAATAAATCTGTTTAACTGCTTACGTTAAAAACATAACTTGGGTTAACAAAACCATTACTCAAACTAACTAAACCATAGCTTGAGTTAACAAAAGTATAACTCAAGTAACCTAAATAATGACCTGAGTGATGAAAAACATAACTCAAGACATTAAAACCATGAATTGAGTGATGAAAAAAATAACTCAAGCTACTTAAATTATAACTTGAGTTACCAAAATAATAAAATTCTCAGATAATGAGCAAATTATATAATTTTTTACTGAATATTTTTACTTAATATCGGTGTTTTTAGTTGTGCGTTTACCATGTTTTTCATAAAACGGACTCAATTCATCGTAAGCAGCTTGCATTCCAACTACTCCTTGTGCAGCACCACGTTTACAAATATTATATATTTCGCGTGCGGAGGCCAATGCTTCCCCACCTGCCAAAGTGCGGGTATCTTCCAATAATTTCAATACTTTTCTTAAATTAACAATAATAGCATCCAACGATTCGCAAAGCGTTAAATCCTTATTGGAATCAACTAATGAAAAATAAGGAGGTACTAGTCTGCTATCGGCAGCTGCCAATGAAAACGATTTTCTTACAAATTCTACCCTTCCATCTTCCATTTCTTGAAAACCTTTTTTTTGAGCCTCATTAAGCTCAATTAAAAAAGGCAAATCAACAGCTACACTATTTATTGCAGCGTTTACTTTTGTTTGTGTGGCAGCATCTAACACTGCATTTATTTTATTTTCCATTTTTTTTAAGGGTGTTAAAGTGTTTATGTGTTTGGTTTATTATGTTGTGTTATTTTATTCTTTAATAAATTTACTAATCAGTTTAGCATCATACACATCAATTACTTGTATAATGTAAATGCCTGCATTTAAATCATCTATTACTATTTCATTACTTCTGGTATTTTCCAAATTCACTTGTTTAACAAGTTTTCCTAGTACATCGTAGATATATATTTCTTTAATGGCTGTTTCGGAAGTAACGCTTAGTTTAGTAGTAGCGGGGTTTGGGTATAAGGAAATTAAGTGCTTTTTTATTTTTATTTCTAAGTTTAATTTTTTATCATTAATAAACCTTGAAACAGCAATTTCATTATTTTGATCTACACTATTTATAAGTATTTTGCCGTTAGGTAATAAAGCCATACTTGAAAAAAAATCGGTACCTGTTGGTGAAATTGAAGCTATCACTTTTCCATCTGTTCCAAAGGTTTCGTCTAAATAACCATCTGAACTATATCTTATCATTACACAATAGGTGTTTCCTAATGAAACATCATTTTGACCTGCTACAATTATTTTTCCATCCGATTGTGTAGCTATACTTAATGCAAAATTAGTTGAATTATTTAAGAAACTATCAACTACATAGCCCGTTACAGTTTCTCCAAATGTGCTATCAATCGAACCATTTGAATTATATCTTATTGTGAAAAAATTATTACCATCAGAAAATTCATCTTTAAAAGCACCAATTAGTATTATTTTTCCATTGGGTTGACTATGTATATTATAGCCATAATTATTAACAACATAATTATAGTTAAAGTCGTTTAGAACTTTGCCCTTAATTCCAAAAGTATTGTCGATGCTACCATTATTATTCATTTTTAAAATTGTTGAACTACTATATCTACCATTTTTAGAAATAGTAGTTCCGCAAGCTAAAATTTTATCATTATCAAGTACTATCATTCTACTAAATTGTTCTGAAATACTGTCACCTAAATCAATTATTAAAGTCCCATTTTTCCCAAAAGAATTATCAATTGTACCATCATTATTTAACTTTATAAACCAAAAATCCGAATATGTTTTTAAATTATCAATCCTCCCTCCAAATATTATTTTGCCATCTTTTGTAAAAACTGCTTGGTTAGTTGGTGATGAATAATTAGGCATTTTTATACCATAATTTTTATCTATTATACCATTTAAATTATATTTTATAAGTACTGGTTTTGGACCAGAAGACCAAGAGTTGGTATATGCAACTAATATTTTATTGTCAGTTCCTAAGCAAATACCACTTACTTTATTTATTCCATATATATATGTTTTTACTATGCCATTGTTTCCAAAAGCTTTATCTAAAGTGCCATCTTCATTATAGCCTATTAAAAAAATTGTGTCATAACTATGGGCACCGGCTATTATAATTTTATTATTTTCTAAAACTAACATGTTTAACCCTATATTATAGGATAATGTCATTTCCATATTAGTAAAAATAGTTCCTCTGTTGCCAAAGCTTTCATCTATTGAACCCGATTGGGCATTTGCTGTTAGTATTATAAATATGCTAATAAAAACTAAGATTATTTTTTTCATGGTTTGGGTTAATTAAAGGGCTAAATAAAATAAAATATTTAGCCCTTTTAGGTTTGTTATTTATTTACTGCTAATCTTTTTGTGTAACTTAAACTACCATTGCTTAGGTTAATTAGGTACATTCCTTCCTTAAATTCTTGTAAGTCTAATTTGAAAATATTAGTTCCTACTTTAAAATCTTTCGAAATGGTTTGTATTGTTTTGCCACTCATATCCATAATTTTTATATCATAAGAGTCATTGTTATCTGCTTTAAAATTAACATATACGTAATTCCTACTAGGATTTGGATATATATTAAAACTTGAATTATCTGAAACTTTTTTGTTGTTTACAGAAGTTAAATATTCTCCACTATTATTTTAATAATTGGTGTACTTAATACAGTAGCCTCAAAAATTGTAGGTGAACCCAATAATGTATTGGTTGAATTTAATGAACCAAAAGCAAAAGAGTAATCGTAATCTGTTTCTGGGGGATTAGCCTCAAAATATTCAGTTTCCACTGCTATTTTACTAATTTCTCCTTCGTAAAGTTGTATATTTCCTAATTTGGCAAAATTTGAATTGGTAACTTTAATAAATTGATCATCTATTACTTCTATATTTTCACCTGCCATTCCACCGTCAACCCACCTATTCCATAAAAGGATGTCTAAATATAAATTTACTTGTCCATGTTGCGTAAAATCAGGTGGTGTTAGTGAATCATAAGCTAAAGTATCTCTAATAATTCCTATATTAATAGGATCTGGATTTGCACCTGTTGGAGGGTTAACAATTATCTCACCACTTCTACTTCTTGGATTTCCAATTGCTGGCTGCCAAATATATCCATCCAAACTATTTAAAATAAATGAGTTTTTAGTAACAACATTGTTGTTTTCTTTTGCATAATAAACTATATCTGTTTTATCAGTTTCTGATGGGTTTACTGGATATCCATTGTTTGTTTTCCAAGGTTCGTCAAGCCTAGCTAATAAACAAATTACTGGATTGCTGTTTGCAGAACTAAATTGAATTGGGTATTGTCCTGAATACGAACCGTTTTTTGCCCAATCAGGATTAGGAACCAACCAAGATTTTCTGGATGTGTATGTACTACCTCCAGCAATACTTGGAATCGTGATTGCAGATTCAGATGAACCATAATCAAATGGATCTGTTATTGTAATTTCATTTCCTAAAGGTTTATCGCTTCCACTGTATACCACTTTATTATCAGCATAATGAGTTCCTCTTGAATAGTTTTTCCAATCATGTGCCCAATATTCGTGCATTCTTGCTATTGTCCAATACAATCGTAAATTTGATGTTGGAGTATTTGCACAGCTTCTGTTTCTTATTGTATAATTCAAATAATTAGTATTAGGTACAGGAGTTTGAATACTGTGCATAGGATTTAAATGATAAATTGAAACAGAATTATCTTGTCTGTTCCAAATATCTTTACTAGCTGTAAATGATTTAGTGGCATTATTGACTTCGTATCCTAAATCCTTAATATCATCTTGTAAAAAAAGTTCAGGTGTATTTAAAAATTGTGCTTCATTTGTTGGATTAACATTAAAGTAGTCATTTCGTACAATTTCAATTTCTGTCCAATCCAATTCAGTAGTTCCACTCATTGTCGTTATTTTATACTTAATTATATACTTACTACATTGTGGAGGTAAGTTGTTAGAAATAAATAACGAATAACCAAATTGATAATTGGTAAAACTGTTGAAAAAGTTAGTAACAGTTGTGTTAGGATTTTGTACAATTGTATTTATAGAACCTTGAAATGAACTATATGAATAAGGAGCAGGGGCAACTACTTGACATTGGACATTATAATTTCCAGCTACTCTGGTGTTAAACTCAAAAGCGTTATTCTCTATTGAAGTGATTGTACCATTATATTCGTTACATATTCTTGTAGCAACTACTCTTGAGTATCCGTTTAAATTTAATATTAAAATACCTGCTATTAAAAATGTTATATGTTTTATTTTACTTTTCATTTTTGTTTGTTTTTATTTTTTGATTGTAAATTTTTTTGATAATTTCTATTGCTAATTTACATAGTAAATAAAGCAACCCAATTTTTTAAATGTAGAGTTGAAAAAGGGATAAAAAACGCTTGCTATAAACCTAACCTAGAGGTCTATTGCATTTATTCAAAATTTTCCTACTTTCGTAGTCAAATAGGGTGTAGTTTTATTAGCATAGGTTTACACTTTTATTTTCCCAATTTTGTCGGGATAAAGCTTGTGGGTGTTAGCGCACCTGCAAGTTTTTTTGTTTACAAATGATAATTTAAAAAAATTAAAAAAAAAATTAAATTATCAAGGGCGGGAGTAAACAACTAACTACCATAGAAATAAAATTTAACCATTTTCTTAAATTAAGGATATTATTGTATTTTAAGTAGTATTTTAACTGGTTAGAATTAATAAAAAGCAATTTAATAAAAATCAGTTTAAAAAAAATAGTAATTATGTGCAAATATTGTGGCTAAACACTGCAAAAATAATAGAACTTTTGTAGAAGATAATTCAAAACCTAAAATAATTGAATAATATTTTAACAATTGCTTTAATTTCACCTTATTCGGGTAATAGGTTTGCAACCTATTTGAATTATTATGCAGAAAATTTATTAAAAAAAGGGAAAAAAGTTATAGTAATTAGTCCTGAATTTCATGAAATTTCAGAATATGTAAAGCTAAAAGCCCCTAAATTTTTAGGAAATTTCACCGCTTTACCCCTTAACGAAAAATTATTTACCAATAATAATCCCAATTATTTTGAAGTTTTAGGAAGATGGGGAGC
>CAIUQQ010000360.1 GCA_903901345.1 uncultured Bacteroidota bacterium
AAAAGAAATAAGAAATAAAATGAAGAAGAATTTGGGAGCCAAAAGATGGGAGAATTTTATAAAAAAATTAGCCCTAATTAATTTGCTGAGGCTTATGTTTTGAATTAAAAAAAAAAGAAAAACAGAAGCATATAGAAACATAAATTACATAACTTATAAACGATGTAATTAAAAGTAAAAAGTGAATGGAATGCAAGCAACAAATTAGTATTATAGAAGATATTATATTACTGGTTTTTTAATGAAGAGGAAAAACAAATGATTTACTTAAAAAAACAATAAAGCGGCACTCAAAAATGGATAAGCCGCACCTTTATATAGTTAAACCAATAAGAAATGCAATAAAGCGGCTCGGTATTACAATAAATGGACTAGGAATTACGATTAAGCAATTTAGAAAAATGGTTAAACGGCATGAAAATGTGGGTAAGGGAGTCGGAAATATGGTAAAGCGGCACGTAAATATGGATAAGGGACACGGAAACGCGGTAAAGCGGCACGGAAACGTGGGTAAGGGACACGGAAATACGGTAAAGCGGCACGGAAACGCAGGTAAGGGACACGGAAATATGGTAAAGCGGCACACAAATATGGGTAAGGGACACGGAAATGCGGTAAAGCGGCTCGGAAATATGGATAAGTGACAAAGATATAAGACTAAGCATCAACCCTTCTGAATTTTAAAAAAAATAAAAAGATAATTAACAGTTTTTTTATTGATTTGTAACAAGTTCTATAAAATAATGCTATATAATTGTGGGTACAAAAAAATACATTAATTTAAAAACATGGAAAATTTAACAACAAACACCACTCCTGAACCGCAAAATGTTCCCAAAGTAACAAGCGACAACTATCGTCTTACAATAGATGAACTAATACTAGCCGCAAGAACTATTATTAACAATTCGACCCACGTAGAGATTGCTCCTTTACTATTAAAGAGAGGCTATGCGCCACTTGACATGAATAATGCAAAGCTGATGGTAGATAGTTTACAATTACTGGACGAAAAACAAAAGAAAGAATATGGCGAACAATATGAAGCCACTAAAACTTATACTAACGATTGGAATGAGTTACAAATAATATATTCGGAACATGTGGAATTAGGAAGAATAGTGTTTAAAAACGATTTGCAAAATTATGTTCAACTAGGATTGCAGGGCGAACGCAAACGTAGCTTTAGCGGATTTGCACAGCAGGCAAAACAATATTATAACAATGCCCTAAAAGATCTATTGGTAATGGATGCATTAAGTAAAAAAGGAATTAGTAAAACAGAATTAGAAGATACGCTGGTACTGATAGATAAAGTGGAAAAGGAAAAATTTGACCAAAGAAAAGAAACAGGTGAGGCGCAGCAAGCAACTAAAAACCGTGATGTAGCTTTGGATACTTTAAGCGAATGGTTTGGTGATTTTAAAAGAATAGCTTTAAAGGTATTTTTGGGAAAACCACAGTTGCTAAAAATATTGGGATTATAAGGAAAAGTTTCTCTCAAAGCTATCAGCATTTGCTCAACGACCAGAGAAACGGTTACTGACCAAAGAAAAGGTTACTGAGCGGAGCCGAAGTAGTGTTTCGGCTTCGCTCAACGACCCTGTTCTATTCATAAATGGCAATAAAAACATCTTCGCCTTGTTTTAAATAACCACGGTACATTCCATCGGAATTAAAACAAAGTTCAATATTGCCAAAGGCATCCATACCAATTAAGCCACCTTCGCCACCCATTTTCACTAATTTATCTTTTACCACATAATTGCAGGCTTGCTGCAATGTGTAAGCTTTGTATTCCATGAGGCAACTGATGTCGTATGCAACAACAGCACGCATAAAAAACTCTCCATGTCCAGTGCAACTAATGGCACAAGTATGATTATTGGCATAAGTGCCAGCACCTATAATAGGGCTATCGCCTACTCTACCAAAGCGCTTATTGGTCATGCCGCCAGTAGAAGTAGCAGCTGCCAAATTACCATGAATATCTAATGCCACCGCGCCCACCGTTCCAAACTTTTTTTCACCGGTTTCTAAAACGGTATGGTCTAACTGATAGGTGTCGGAATCTTTTACTTTTTGCCATTGTTTAAAACGCTCATCGGTGTAAAAATAATCGTTGTCTTGAAAAGGTAAGTTCATGGTTTTAGCAAACAATTCGGCATCGGAGCCTTGCAAGAAAACATGTCCAGATTTTTGCATAATTATTTTGGCTAAATGCACAGGATTTTGCACGTTACCAATTCCAGATACAGCACCCGCTTCCAAGTTTTTACCTTCCATGATTGATGCATCCATTTCGTGGGTTCCTTTATTGGTAAAAACAGCACCTTTTCCGGCATTAAATAATGGAAAGTTTTCCATGCTCATTACCGCTGCTTCTACTGCATCCAAACTTGACCCGCCAGTTGCTAATATTTTATTACCAGCTAATAATGCTTGCTGCAATCCTGTTTTATATTGAGCTTCTTTTTCTGGAGTCATTAAAGTACGAAGAATGGTTCCTGCTCCGCCATGAATGGCAATTGCGTGTTTGTTCATATTAGTTGATGGTTGTTAGTTGTCAGTTGATAGTTGATGGTTGATGGACGATAGACGATAGACGATAGACGATGGTTGATTGACGATAGACGATGGTTGATGCGGGTTACGAGTTAGCGGGTTACGGTTTATTGGTTTTCAAGTTTTTGATTTGGTCGTCATTGCGAGGAACGAAGCAATATTTTTGTTATTTAAAGATTGCCGCACTTTGCTCGCAATGACGTTACGTTCATTCGTTATTGCGAGGAACGAATCAAACTCTTTGTCATGTCGAGCGGAGTCTCAGTCATGTCGAGCGGAGTCGAGACATTGTCAAACGGTTCTCGACTTCGCTCGAACTGACTGGGTTCATTTACGAAGTAACTTTATCAATTATAATTTGAACGTTTGGTTCTTCTTTAATTTGATTCCAGCCTCCCCAAACATTTTTTACATTGGTAAATCCTAGTGTTTTTAACGCTGCGGCACCTACCATACTTCTGTATCCACCAGCACAATGAACCAATATTTCTTGGTGTTTCTCCAGTTCATTGCTACCCGTTAAAATTTCACTTAATTGTATGTTTTTGGCATTGGCCAAATGCCCAGTAGCAAACTCAGTTGGCTTACGAACATCAATAATAACGGCATCAGCATTATGAATACTATCAAGCACTAATTCCTCGGCAGTAATTCCTATAATCATGTCCCATTTTTTATCGGCATTTTTCCAAGTTTCAAAACCACCGTTTAAAAAACCTTTTATGTTATCGAAACCAACGCGTGTTAATCTTTCTACCGATTCCTTTTCAGTTTCGGATGTTGCTATTATTATCATTGGCGCATGAATATCTAATAAAGTTGCAGCCCAAATTGCGTATTGACCATTCAATCCAAAATTAAAAGATTTAGGAATAAATCCTTGTTCAAAATCATCGGCTACGCGGGTATCTATAATGGTTGCACCTTCTACATAATACTCTTCAAATTTTGCCAAAGGCAATGCCAATAAACCGTTTTCTATAATACTTTCAAAACTTGCATAACCTTGTTTATTTAACTTTGCATCTTTAAAAAAGTAGCTTGGTGCTGGCGCAATTCCAGTGGTGATAGCACTAATGAACTCCGCTTCTGTCATTGGTTGCAAAGCATAATTAGTAGCTTTTTGAATACCAATGGTACTAAAAGTTTCTTTACCAATATTTTTACCACAAGCCGAACCAGGACCATGAGCAGGATATACTATTACATCATTGGCTAAAGGCATAATTTTAGTATTTAAAGAATGAAACATTTTAGCTGCCAATTCCTCTTTACTCATAAAACCATCCAACAAATCTGGTCTACCTACATCTCCAACAAATAAGGTATCACCAGTGAAAACACAATGGTCTTTTCCGTTTTCATCTTTTAACAAAAAGCTACTCGACTCCAAAGTATGTCCGGGAGTGTGAAGCACAATTATGTTAATATTTCCAAGTTTAAATGCTTCATTGTCTTTAGCTACATGAACCGGAAAATTAGTTTCAGTAGTAGGACCATAAACAATGGTTGCACCTGTTTTTTTTGCTAAATCGATATGCCCACTTACAAAATCAGCATGAAAATGTGTTTCAAAAATATATTTAATTTTTGCTCCATTTGCGGTAGCTTTATCTATATACATTTGGTAATCGCGGAGCGGATCAATAATGGCTACTTCGCCATTGCTTTCAATATAATACGCTGCTTGTGCCAAGCAATTGGTATAAAGTTGTTCTATTATCATTGTTTTTGAATTGAAAGATTGAAAAATTATAAGATTGAAAGATTGTTGAATTGTTATATTGTCTATTGCTTATTGTCCATTGCCTATTGCTTATTGCTTATTGTCCATTGCTTATTGTCTATTGCTTATTGCAAATTGCAAATTGCAAATTGAGAAGCCAGTTGCCAGCAGCCCTTCATTACCCGCCCGCTTTTTTTGCTTTGTAACCTAGCTTAATTAAATGCGCTAAAATTTTATCTCTAAATTCTCCTTGAATGAGTATTTCACCATCTTTCACAGTTCCTCCAACTCCACAAAGTTTTTTAAGATTAGAACCTAAAACATTTAAATCATCATTGGTGCCAACAAATCCGCTGATAGCAGATACAGCTTTACCCGCACGGTTTTTTTTATCTAAAAATATTTTTAAATTCTGCTGATTATTTGGCAATGTTGAAGCAGTAATTTCTTGCGCTATATCAAAGCTAAAGTTATTATCAGTACTATAAACAACACCTGTTATATTTTTATTTTTATTGCTCATTTTTTATGCTTTTATCATTGCTAGAAAAACAATTAATTAATTGTCAAATTTCGTAAGTAATTTTGAATTACAAAACATTATATTATCCAACTATAACCTTTAAACTATGCTTAAATATTTTAAAATTAATATTACTATCTAAAACCATGGCTTCACCATCAATATTCGCCACTTCTTTTTCATTTCTTGTAATTGAAATTTGATCTGTTTTAAAGGTTTGCACAAAAGGCAAATCGCTCACATCGCCTATAAATAATTTATAAGCAATTTGGGGAACTTGCCAAATTTTGAAAGCGTTAATAACTACTACATCAAACAATCCATCGTTATAAATTGCCTTAGGGGCAGCATATGCATTGTTACCAAATTGAGTACCATTACACACACAAACCATGAACGCATTTACCGTAGTTTGTTCCCCATTATAATGCAAATGATAATGCTTGTTTTTATAAGTTGCAAATTCCATTAAAGTAATTTTTGCATAGGTTTTAAAACCGCGCGAAATGGCTTTAACAAACAGGTTAGCAATGTGCGCATCAAAACCAACACCTGCTATATTTATAAAAAATTGGTTATTGGCTTTACAAGTATCAATGGTTTTAATTTTTTGAGAATTTATTAACTGCAACGCTTTTGCTGGATGAGTAGGAATGTTTAATTCACGCGCTAAACCATTGCCACTTCCCATAGGAATTACGCCAAATATTTTATTGGTATTAACTAAATATTGTGCCACATTATTAATGGTTCCATCGCCACCAACTGCTATCACTATATCGGCTTCCATAGCGCTAGCAGCCGCCAAATGATGGTTGCTTTCTTGGCCCTGGGTAAAAAATATTTGAATATCAAAAATATTTTTATCCAATATTTTATGTATCAAATCAGGAATATGAGTTTTACTTTTTCCTCCCGAAATTGGGTTAATTATAAAATGTATTTTTTGCTTAACAATCACAGTAAAATCAGTTTAATTCTCGGCTCTATCTACTAACGATTGAGGCAATTGTTTATCGGCTTTTGCACCTAATTTCCTTAACTCTTCAAAGCGATTGATGATATTTCCTTTTCCATCAACTAGCTTATTCATGGCATCGCTGTAATTGGCTTTTGTTTGATCTATTTTTTTTCCAACTTCAATTAAATCTTTTATAAACCCTTCAAATTTATCGTATAAATCGCCAGCTTTTTTTGCTATATCAATGGCATTTGCACTTTGCTTTTCATTGCGCCAAATACTTGCCACCGTTCTTAAAGTAGCTAACAAAGTAGTAGGACTTACAATGACAATATTTTTTTCAAAAGCATCGTTAAATAAACCTGCATCACTTTGAACTGCTAGCGCAAAAGCTGGCTCAATTGGAATGAATAACAACACAAAATCTAAGCTCTGAATTTGATGAATATTTTGGTACGACTTTCCACTTAATCCTTTCAAATGCGTACGCAATGAAAGTATATGTTCTTTGGCTGCTTGCAAACGATCATCGTCACTTTCGGCCGATGAAAAACGTTCATAGGCATTCAGTGAAACTTTACTATCAATAATTAAGGTTTTATTTTCCGGCAAATTAATAATTACATCAGGCTGCAAACGCTTTCCTTCTTCGTTGGTAAAGCTTTCCTGAATTTTATATTCACTGCCTTTTACCAACCCCGATTTCTCTAAAACACTTTCTAAAATAAACTCTCCCCAATTACCTTGAGTTTTGTTTTCACCTTTTAAAGCTTTGGTTAAATTATTGGCTTCTTTGCTCATTTGTTGGTTCAACTGCTGTAGCATTTCCAACTGATTTTTTAGTGAAGCACGTTCCTTTCCTTCACTGATATAAACATCGTTTACTTTCTTCTCAAAATCCTTTATTTTTTCACCTAAAGGATTCAATAATTCGCCAATATTGTTTTTATTTTGCTCTGTAAATTTTTGGCTTTTATCATCAAAAATTCGGTTCGCTAAATTTTCAAATTCTTTGGTAAAACGTTCGTTTAAAGTAGTAATTTCTGCTTTGTGTTCTGTTAGTCTAATTTGCAAGTTTTCACTGTCACTTTTTTGTGCTGTTAATTGCTTCGATAAATTTAAAATTTCTTCTTGCAAAACTTTGTTTTCAGCCTTTAAAGTAACACCTTCATTTCTTAATAAATTATTTTCAGAAAACAAGGAAGATTTTGCATTACTTTCAGTTAAAATTTGTTGTTGCAAAGCAGCCAAAGCATCTGTATTATCAGCTGTTTGAGTTGATTTACTTTTACTAAATAGCCAACCAGCAAAAAAACCAACTAACAAACCAATTATTAAAAAAACTATATCCATTTTATTCTATTTTTTGAGGTAAATTTTACGCTTATTTTTAAGCAAAAAAACATCATTTTTATGCTTATTTTTTCCAATATTAAACATCAATAAATTAATAAAAAATCCCTTCATGTTTTAAAAACAAAAAGGGATTTTTAAACCTATAAATTTTAGTTATTAATTAGCCATTTCACAAATAAAATGAATGTGCATTAAATGCAAATCGTCTTTGGTAAATTCATCCCCAAATTCACTCATTGCAGCTTCTACTACATTTTCATTTGTTTCTCTAAAAAAGTCCATTACATAACCAATATTTTCTTCATCAGCCAAATCGTTTACATATTTTTTCAAACTTAATTTTGTACCCGACAAAACAATGTTTTCTATTTCAGTTAACAGCTCTTCCATCTTCATATTCTGGCTGCGAGCAATGTCGGCTAAAGCAATTTTTTTATCAATATTGGTAATAATTACTACCTTTTTTGCCGACTTATTTACTACAGATTTTATGACTACATCTTCTGTTCTTTCTATCTCATTATCGATTACATATTTTTCAATAACAGCTAAAAATGGCTTAGCAAATTTTTGAGCTTTTCCTAAGTTTACACCCGAAATTTTACTCATTTCTTCCATTGTTATTGGAAACTTAAAAGCCATTTCTTGAAGCGAAGTTTCTTGGAAAATAATATATGGAGGTAATTTTTTTGCTTTTGCTTCTTGCTTACATAAATCTTTTAGAATAGCATAAAGCTCTTCATCATAAATCATTTCAACGTTTCCGCTATCATCATCATCATCGGTATAACGCTCAAATTTGGTATCTAATGCAATGTCAAAAGTGGTAGGATTTTTGATGAATTCTTCGCCTTTTTCACTTACACTTAATAAGCCATAAGTTTCAATGTTTTTAGTAACTTGACCATTTAATAAAAGACCGCGCAAAACTGATTTCCAAAAATTTTCATCTTTGTCTTTTCCTTTACCAAAGTATGCAGCTTTATCTAATCCACCAAGTTGAACTTCGTGACTTTTTTTGCCAACAATCATGTCAACAGTAACCTTTAATATTTGCTTGCTCTTAGTAGAATTAATGGTTTGTAATGCCAAAACTGCTTCGGTTCTAGCATCCATTTTTTCTTTTGGATGTTTGCAATTATCACACCTGCCATTACATTTATTGTCGTTGTATTCTTCGCCAAAATAATTTAACAAAAACTTACGTCTACAAGCAGAAGTTTCAGCAAAAGCTTGCATTTCAAAAATTAGCAATTCGCCAATTTCTCTTTCGGCAACTGGTTTATCTTTTAAAAACTTTTCTAATTTTTCGGCATCAGCAGGATTGTAATACATGACACATTCACCTTCTAAACCATCTCTACCTGCACGTCCTGTTTCTTGGTAATAGCCTTCTATACTTTTAGGAATATCGTAATGAATTACAAAACGAACATCTGGCTTATCTATTCCCATTCCAAATGCAATTGTAGCTACTATCACATCCGATTCTTCCATCAAAAATCTGTCTTGATGATCGGCACGCATTTTAGCATCTAATCCAGCATGGTAAGGCAAAGCTTTTATTCCATTTGCTTGTAAAATACTCGCAATTTCTTCTACTTTTTTACGACTTAAACAATAAATAATTCCCGATTTGTTATTCATTCTTTGTTTAATGTATGAAACTATGTCTTTCATAGCCTCCCCTTTTTTACCTTTAGAACGAACTTCGTAATATAAATTATCTCTGTTAAATGACGATTTAAAAACCGTAGCATCTAACATTTGTAAATTCTTTTGAATATCTTGTTGAACTTTTGGAGTTGCAGTAGCAGTAAGTGCCATAACAGGAACATCTTTAATTTCCTTAATCATGGCTTTAATTCTTCTGTATTCAGGTCTAAAATCGTGACCCCATTCTGAAATACAATGCGCTTCATCAACCGCTACGAATGAAATATTGATTGATTTTAAAAAATCAAGGGTTTCATCTTTTTTAAGCGTTTCTGGTGCTATATAAAGCAACTTAGTTTTTCCGTCTGTAATATCTTGCTTAACAGCAGTAATTTCAGTTTTGTTTAACGATGAATTTAAAAAATGCGCAATATTGTCTCCGCCTAATGATCTAATTGCATCCACTTGATTTTTCATCAAAGCTATTAAAGGAGAAATAATAATGGCAGTTCCACCCTTTATTAAAGCTGGTAATTGGTAGCATAATGACTTACCGCCACCAGTAGGCATAATTACAAATACATCGTCACCACTTAATAGTGTATGTATAATCTTTTCTTGTTCATCTTTAAATCCTTCAAAGCCAAAGTGACTTTTCAAGGCTTCTTTTAAATCTATTGTGTTAATTTGTTTGCTTTCTGTAGGCTCTACTTTAACTTCACTAGTAGCTTTTTTAGATGCAATTTTAGCTTCCTTCATTTCGGGTATTATTTTTTATAAAAAAGTAGGCTAATTTACGTCCACCTTTTCATTTATAAAAATTTAAATGCAAAAATATTTTATATCATTTATTTCAAATGATAAAAGGCGTAATGGACTGTTAACATTGATATTTAATTTTCCCTAAAAAAAATAAAACAATAAAATAGCGCTAAAACAAATAAATATTGGGCTTTTTGCTAACGTTTTGTCAATTCAAGATTCTGAAAAAACTCTTAATTTCTAAAAGTTTTCTTAAAAAAAACTTTCAAAATTGAATTATGAATATATATTTGGAAAGAAAATTATTAGCAAAATAAAACAAAACAATTGGATAAGCATTCAAATTATTGAGTTTATTTAGCTTTTAAAAACTGCAAAATATAATTTTTTATATATTTTCGCCAATTATTAATTAATACAAAGCAGATAAATTTGACTAGGTATTCAAGGTATATAAAATTTTTTAGCATCGCCAGTGATATAATATTACTGAATGTATGTTTCATATTTGCTTTTTACTACAAATATGAAGCATTTAACTACCCATTTTTACCATTATTATTATACGTAAACTTATCATGGATAGTATTAATAGGAATATCAAAACAGTATAATATATCAAGAACTTCCACCTATTTTAAAGTAATAAGATCAACTATTAGTATTCTGGTTGGACACATGTTACTTGTTTTTGCATATTATGTTTTCCAACAGCCTTATGGCTATTCTAGAGAAGTACTTATTATTCTTTATGTAATATTTTCAGCATTTTTATTGTTTTACCAAACAATGTTTTTCATTGTAGTAAAATGGGCCAGAAGAAATGGATTTAACTATAGAAACATTATTATTATTTCTAGTCCAGAAGGAACAGAAGAAATTACCCAATATTTAAAAGCTCATCCAGAATATGGTTATAATATAATTGGCAATTTTGACATGAATGAGTTTGACAATGAAACATTTCAAGTTGCATTAAGCAATTATTGTAACACACATGATATTCATGAAATATTCTATTCCTTATCAAATGTAAAGCAAGATTTGCTTACAAAATTGATGGATTTTACTGAAATTAATTTAATAAAAATACGACTAATTGCCGATTTTAAAGGATTTGCTTTTAAAGGATTAGAAGTTGAAAATTATGGAAATATTCCTATTATAAAAGTACTAACAACTCCACTTGATGATTGGGAAAAACAAGTTTTTAAACGCAGTTTCGATTTTGTATTTTCATTGCTAGTAATAATTTTTATTTTGAGTTGGTTATTGCCAATTTTGGCACTAATAATAAAATTAGATTCAAAAGGACCAGTGTTTTTCAAACAATTAAGAACTGGTCGTGATAACAAAACTTTTTTGTGCTATAAGTTAAGATCAATGCACTTAAACAAAGATAGTGACACACTACAAGCAACAAAAAACGATATTAGAATAACAAAAGTTGGAAAGTTTTTCAGAGAAACTAGCTTAGATGAATTACCCCAGTTTTTCAATGTATTAATAGGAAACATGTCGGTGGTTGGCCCACGCCCGCACATGCTAAAACATACAGAAGATTTTACTGCTGAAATTAATAGTTTTATGCTTAGGCATCACATTAAACCAGGTATTACAGGTTTGGCACAACTTAAAGGTTACAGAGGCGAAATTAGTGACTTTAACTTACTTCGTAACCGCGTAAAATACGATTTGGATTATATAAAAAATTGGTCTTTTTGGCTCGATATTAAAATTATAATCAGAACCATAGGAACATTATTTCAAAACAACCAACTTTAATTTCAGGTACAAAACACATTCCCTATTTGAAAATAAAATACGTTTAAACACTAAGATATTTACCAAAATGGAAACTGAAACTATTGCTCAAAAAACTAAAAGAATTGCTTTAAAAATCACTAAAAGGATTCTTATTACACTTACTTTACTACTTTTATTAATCTTTACATTTTTTTATTGGGGTGAATATGAAAATGGTTTAATGGCTGGCAAAGTTCTACGAATTAGTGAAAAGGGAATTATATTTAAAACTCACGAAGGAAAACTGAATTTAGAAACTTTTGGAGCATTAAAAGGCGCAAGTCCAATTGCTGAATCGTTTGATTTTTCAGTGGAGAACAACCAAGTAGAAGTAATTAAACAACTGCAAGAAGTTTCATTGAGTGGTGAACGCGTAAACCTGTATTTTACTAAGCGATACATGATGTTTCCTTGGCGAGGCGAATCAAAATACTTTGTTGTAAAAGTAGAAAGAGCAAAAAAATAATTTAAATAAAATCCCCGAAATTTGTCAGTTCAACTGACAAATTTCGGGGATTTTATTTTTGTGTTTCGCTTCATTTTAACACATTTTTCTTTCAATTCTAGTAAATTAGTTATTGTGTAAATAATCGCTTATTGCCTTTTCAATTGATTCATCAGTTATAAAATCTAGAGGTAATTTTGGCAAAAAATCTACTTCAACATTATTGTATCTTGCTAATAATTTTTCAAGTTCAACCCATTCATTTTTGATATTATTTGTTTTTTTACAAACTAATCTTTTTTCCTTTCTGTAAGTATTTGTTGGGTATATTTTATTATTTTTTATTTCTATAAATTTAACCTCCAATAATTTTTTCAAACCATCAGCAAGCTCTTCAGTTGTAAAATAGGAACGGTCATAACAATCTGAACGAGACATAATTTCTTTTAAAGAAGTTCCCCTATTAAAAAAACGAGTTCCAGTTCCAATACAAAAAAGGATCATCATATCACTACTACTAAAATGCAATTTCATAACATTCAAATTTATTATTATTTTTTTACAAAAAATGATTGAAAAACAATTTATCATTCAAAATCCATCATCCATAATCCAAAATTTAACTATTTTACTATCTTGCCGCCATGTCTGAAAAAAAACTTTTTTTGCTCGATGGAATGGCTTTGGTTTACCGTGCTTATTTTGCCTTTAGCAATAACCCTCGTATAACCAGTTATGGTTTTAACACATCCGCTATTTTTGGTTACGCCAATACACTTTTAGATGTTTTAAAGAAGGAAAAACCTACACATATTGGCGTTTCTTTCGATACTTCTGAGCCAACAGCAAGACATATAGAATACGAAAAATATAAAGCGCAAAGAGAGGAAATGCCAGAGGGAATTTCTACGGCTTTGCCATTTATCATGCAGCTTACCGAAGCTTTAAATATTCCCTTGTTAATTAGGCCAGGTTTTGAAGCTGATGACGTAATTGGAACTTTAGCAAAGAAAGCGGAAGCAGCAGGTTTTAAAGTTTACATGATGACACCAGATAAAGATTTTGGTCAGTTGGTAAGCGAGAATATTTTTATTTACAAACCTGCCCGAATGGGTAATGGCATTGAAATAATGGGCATTCCAGAGGTTTTAAACCGATGGGAAATTACCGATGTAAAACAAGTAATAGATATACTTGGCATGTGGGGCGATTCGGTAGATAATATTCCGGGAATACCAGGAATTGGTGAAAAAACGGCAAAAGTTTTGGTTCAAAAATATGGCAGCATGGAAGGATTGTATGAACATACGCATGAACTTAAAGGCAAGCAAAAAGAGAACGTAGAAAACTTTAAAGAGCAAGCATTTTTGTCGAAAAGATTAGCCACCATTGACCTAAATGTTCCAATAGATTTTGATGAAAATGCACTAATTTTAGATCCACCAAACAGAGATGCTTGCGAAGAATTGTTTCTAAAATTAGAGTTTAAAACTATGGCCGCTCGGGTGTTTGGAACTCAAATTACAGTGGGTGGAACTACGTTTTCGGGTGCTAATCAAAAAAGTGATGAAGGCAAACAAGCTCCTGCCATTGCTTCCTTCGATTTGTTTAATCCCGCTCCCACTCCATCGGAAACTAATTTAGAATTAGACTTTGCCATTACCGATAATGATGTGGCAAAAAACAATATTGAAAACACGGAACATAACTATATTTTAGTTGATACTTTAGAAAAACAAGAAGCATTATTGCAAACTCTTTTGCAACAAAAAGAAGTGTGTTTTGATACCGAAACAACTTCGTTAGAAACGTTGGACGCAGAAATTGTTGGCCTATCGTTTTCATACCAAGCCAAGGAAGCTTTTTATATTCCGTTTTCAGCAAATTATGAAGAAGCAAAAGCTTTATTGAATTTATTTAAACCACTTTTTGAAAGTGAAACCATTTGTAAAATTGGCCAAAATATAAAGTATGATTTAGGCATTTTAAAACAATATGATTTAACCCTTCAAGGACCATTGTTTGATACCATGTTGGCGCATTATTTAATAGAACCCGACATGCGTCACGGAATGGATTATTTGAGCAATGTTTACTTGAATTATGAGCCAGTTTCTATAAGCACTTTGATTGGTAAAAAAGGAAAAACTCAATTGAACATGCGTAATGTGGAGATTGAAAAAATAAAGGAATATGCAGCCGAAGACGCTGATATTACTTATCAATTAGCGCAAATTTTAAAACCTGAAATTACAGAAAGAAGTGCTCAAACTTTATTAGATGAAATAGAAATTCCTTTAATAGATGTGCTTTCCGATATGGAGCGCGAGGGAGTAAAAATTAACAAGGAGTTTTTAAATATTTATAGCAAAGAATTAGAAACTGATATTGCATCATTGGAAAAACAAATTATTGAATTGGCTGGAAAGCCATTTAATATTGCTTCGCCAAAGCAATTAGGGGAAATACTTTTTGACCATTTAAAGTTAGATCCTAAAGCTAAAAAAACCAAAACTGGGCAGTACCAAACAGGCGAAGATGTGTTGCTAAAATTAAGCGAACACCAAATTATTCAGTGCATTTTAGACGTTCGAAAATTAAGTAAATTGAAATCGACTTATGTTGATTCATTGCCCGCATTGATAAACCCAAAAACTGGTCGTGTTCACACTTCGTTTAATCAAGCTGTGGCCGCCACTGGCAGGCTTTCCAGCACAAATCCTAATGTGCAAAATATTCCTATTAGAACCGATAAAGGCAAGGAAATTCGCAAGGCATTTATTCCTAGAAATGAAGATTATTTGTTGTTAAGTGCCGATTATTCTCAAATAGAATTACGCATTATTGCAGCCATGGCGCACGAGGAAGCCATGATTGAAGCATTTAAAAACAACTTAGATATTCATGCGGCTACCGCTGCAAAAGTATATGGAATTCCATTAGAAGAAGTTACCAGCGAACAACGCAGGAATGCAAAAGCAGTAAACTTTGGAATTATTTACGGGCAATCTGCCTTTGGATTGGCAGAAAACTTGGGTATTCCTCGTAAAGAAGCAGCACTTATTATAGATGAATATTGGAAGCAATATCCACGTATAAAAGCATACATGAGTGAAACCATTAAAACAGCAAAAGAATATGGTTACGTAGAAACTTTAAAAGGCCGCAGAAGGTACTTACGAGATATCAATTCAGCTAATTTTACGGTAAGAGGTTTTGCGGAACGCAATGCCATTAACGCCCCAATTCAGGGCGGTGCAGCCGATATGATAAAGATAGCGATGATTCATATTCATGCTAAAATGTTATTGCCCGAAAACGGTGTTTTAAAATCAAGAATGATACTTCAAGTGCATGATGAATTGTTGTTTGATGTACACAAAGAGGAAGTGGAAGCATTGAAAAAATTGGTGGTAACAGAAATGGAAAATGCCATGCAATTAATCGTTCCAATTAAAGCCGAAGTTGGTGTTGGTGAAAACTGGTTGGAAGCGCATTAGTTGTTGGTTGATAGTTGTCAGTTGATAGTTGTCAGTTGATGGTTGTTGATTGTTGGTTGATAGCTGTTGCATGAATATTCGTCCTCGGTTG
>CAIUQQ010000361.1 GCA_903901345.1 uncultured Bacteroidota bacterium
AATAAATCTCAAGAACAACTTTGTAAAAGGTTACAATAATTGATATATTTGAAAAATAGTTGCTAGTTTTTAAATAAATTAGTAAAACAATTAAATTAAAAATCAGCATAAATTATGAGTATAAAATTGAGAAACATTGTTTTGGTATCCATAGTGATTATTAGCACCTTAATGCATCTGAAACATTTTTCTAAAGATTTATTGAGTATTCATGTTTGGAGACAAACTCAAACACAATCAACAATTGATAATTTTTATAAAGAAGACATGAATATTTTAAATCCTCGCAGAAATGATCGGGGAGATACTGATGGCATTTTTAGAATGGAATTCCCTTTAATGCAATGGTTAGTTGCTTGTCAATATAAAATATTTGGATATCATTTAATTATATCAAGGATTTTTATGTTTATAGTTGGTTTTTTTTCTATTCTTGGAATATATAAACTCTTAAAATCACTTTTCAATAACACCATGCTTGCTATAATGGGGGCATGGGCATTCAATTTTTCTCCAAGTTTTTATTATTATACTATTAATCCTTTGCCCGATAACTTAGCATTGTGTTGTTCTGTTTGGGGCCTTGCATTATTTTTTAGTTGGTTAAGATATGACAGATTGATTAGTTTGATTTTTTGTGGAGTTTTCCTAAGTATTGGAGCTTTATGTAAACTGCCATTTATTGTTTATTATATAGTTCCGTTTGTTTACTTTTTGAGGTTAGTTTTAAAAAAAGGAATTGATAAAAAAGTAGTTTTTGACATTATAAGTGTAATGGGATTATCCTTATTACCAATAATTTGGTATATTAATGTTATTCCAACATGGGAAGGAAATCCAGTTTTGAAAGGAATGTTAAATAATAAGGAATCATTGTTTCAGTTATTTGGTTTTTTTCAGCATAATCTAATTTCAAATTTACCTGAATTATTACTAAACTATGGATCGTTATTATTCTTTTTAGCTGGATTTTATTATTTCTTTAAACGAAAATCTTATAAAGATGCTAGATTTATTCTGATTATTTCACTATGCGTTTTAGTTTTAGTTTATTATTTTTTTGAGGCAAACGCTATTGCAAACATTCACGATTATTATCTTTTTCCTTTTTATCCATTGCTCTTTATTTTAGTTGCTTATGGAGCATTTTCGCTTTATGATTCTAATATAAAATTGTACAAGTATCTAACAATTTTCTTGTTAAGTATTCTGCCATTAACTTGTTATATTAGAATGCATACTAGATGGGACACTAATTCTCCAGGATTTAATAGTGATTTGTTAATATATAAAACAGAACTTAGAAATGCCGTTCCAAATGATGCATTGGTAGTTGCTGGAAACGATGAATCACATTTTATCTTTTTTTACTATATTGATAAAAAAGGTTGGGGATTCCATGATGATAATCTTACATCGAATATGTTAAAAACAATGATTGAAAAAGGTGCTAAATACCTTTATGTAGATTCAAAAATATTAAATAGTAATATTGAACTTGCCCCATACTTGGATAAAATGATTATGGAAAAAGGAACAATTAAAGTATATAGTTTAAAAAAATAATAATGGTAGCTACTTTAAAATAAAGCAATTGGAATTATAGTAAATACAATAAAAAAAAATTGATGTATAAATTGCTTTATTATTTAAAACACGTTACTGTTATGCAACAAATTTATTAAATAAGATGACCCCAGAATACTATAAAGAATATTATGATTTAGAGCGCAGCAATTGGTGGTTTACAGCCCGTTTAGAAATATTAAAAAGTCAAATTCAAATCTTGTTTCCTCATAAAAACGATTTGAATATTTTAAATATTGGGGTGGCTACAGGCGCAACTTCTCAAATGCTAGAAAAATTCGGGAAAGTAAAGTCAATAGAATATGATGAAATTTGCTTCAATTTTGTAAAGGAAAAATTACAAATTGACATTGAACAAGGAACTATTTTAGATTTACAGTTTGCAGAAAATTCTTTCGATTTGGTTTGCGCTTTTGATGTAGTTGAACACGTAGAAGACGATCAATTAGCAGTAAAAGAAATGATTAGAGTTTGCAAAAGTAATGGAATGGTGTTTGTAACAGTTCCAGCTTTTATGGATTTATGGAGCAAACACGATGAAATTAATTATCATTTTAAACGCTATACAACCAAAACATTATTGCCGCTTTTTGATTCAAATTCAGGTAATATTTTCTATCATTCCTACTTTAACACCATTTTGTTTACTCCTATTTATTTGGTAAGATGGATAAGTAATAAATTCCCCAAACTATTTAAACGCGATGGTAGTGGTTCCGACCACAGTATGTTTGAATTAGGCTTTTTAAATAAAGTGCTTTATGCAATATTTTATGCTGAAAATATTTTACTAAAAAGACTTGTAAAATTGCCTTTTGGAGTGTCGTTAATGTTAAGTTTTAAAAAAAAATAACTACACAGTTAAATCTTTTGGAATTAGCCATTTAAAATAAAGTTTAGCACCTTTTCCCTTTTCTGATTCTATCCAAACAGTTCCACTGTTTTCTTCCACTATTTTTTTTACAATAGCCAGCCCTGCACCTACGCTTTCTACCTTGTCTCTGGTTTCTAAAGTTTGAAAAATTGTAAATATTTTTTGATGAAATTCTTCCGGTATTCCTTCTCCATTATCTGCTATACAGAAAATATAGAACTGATTTTCATTTTTATAGGTAATATTTACAATTGGTTTTTCACTGTTATTGTATTTAATAGCATTCGAAATTAATTCGTAAAAAATATCATTAATATCTTGATAGTTTGCCAAAATTGTTGGAAAATTACTGTCAAAATAAATAGCATAATTATTATTTGGTGCTATACGTCTAAGCACTTCATTAACTACATCATTTATATTTATTTTCTCAACCTCATTATTTAATTTTCCAGCCCTACTATATTTTAAAAGTGAGTTAATTAACGCCTCCATTCTATGAACTCTACCTCTTAACATTACAAAATGTTTTTTGCTCTCTTCCGACATCTTATCTTCCATGTCTTCCGCTATCCATTCCGCTAAATTATTAATTCCTCTAAGCGGACTTTTTAAATCATGCGATGTAATATATGCAAATTGATCAAGTTCTTTATTCCGTTTTTCAAGGTTTTTAGTGTATAATTCTAAATCATGCAAATTTTTAGTTTCTGTTTTTTTACTTTCAATTAAATTATTGCGCATTTCAAGTAATGCTCTACCTAATCTATCATTTTTTCCCTGCAATTGCACCTCAATTTCATAATTCCCTTTACCAATTTGAAACGCAACATCCGCTTTGTTTTTCATACCAAGCGATAGGTTTTTTAAAGAATCAACCATGTCACCAATTTCATCTTTTCTATTAGTATTTTCTTCAAATTTTACTATTTCCCCTTTCCCCATTATTTTCAGTAATTCACTTACTTGTTTCACGGGATTTACTATTGTTTCATTTGTAATAATTAATGAAATAGCAGCTATTAATACCAATATTACCATCATAATTAACAATGAAAACCTTAATGTACTATAACTTTTATATTTTTCCGATTGTAAAGCATTGCTTACATCTGTAACATTTCTTTCAATTTCGTCAATATTTATTTCCAGTTTTTTACCATCTTCTATGATTTCTGAAAGTAATTTTTGCGATGCAATTGTATTTGAAATAGGAACTGTAATTTCTAGTAATTCTTTCTGTTTTTCAATTACTTTAGTGTAAAATTGGTCTACAGATACAAACATTTTTCTGGCATTACTTAATCCAGGTTCTTGTAATAATTCTATTAAAAATATTTTCCTTCTTCTGTATTGTTTTGTTATTATTTTCTGAAGTTTTAGTCGGCTAATTTTATCGTATTGATTTACAATGTTTACACAATGACGATTACTTTCATCTATTATTAAATGAATATCTTTTGTTGCATTTATAGCTGGATTGAAATTTTTAGATAATCTTTCATCTATATTTTTGCTGTTTTGTAATAATATAATAGCCGTTATACTAGTTAATAATGCAAAAAATATAATTGTAAAATACCCCAATGCAGACCTTGAGCCTGTTCGTAAGTTATTTAATATGGTTAACAATTTATTTAGCATCAATTCACCCTTACATTAATTATGTCTTTATCTAACAATAATTCAACCAAAAAAATAATTGAATGACAAACAGCAGTTTGGCTGCTATTTTAATTGTTAATTTGGCTCATTTTGAACCAATTTTTCTCAAATCTGTTCAATTATACTTTTTGATTTTAATCCATGACCACTAAAAAGTGATACAATTATTTCATCAAAACTACCCAATATATATTTTTCTAAACCTGCAATTGTAGCTGCGCTTGTTGGTTCAATGTAATTCCCCATAGAAGCTATTTTAATCCAAGCATTTTTTATTTCTTCTTCACTTACTTTTATAAATGTACCATTGGTAACTTTTATAGCATTTAATATTTGATTTGCTCTTGGGGCATTAATTATTGCTATGCCTTCCGCAATTGTATTACTAGAATATTTATTGTTTGAAGTTTTTATATCAAAAAAGGCATCAAATAATGGGCAACATGCATCAGATTGAACTGCTATTATTTTTGGCATTTTATTAATAATTCCTGCTTTTAATAATTGATTAAAACCAATAAAACTACCAATAATTAATGTTCCATTTCCTGCCGGTAATACCAATGAATCAGGACATTTCCATCCTAATTGTTCGCACACCTCAAAAGCAAAAGTTTTAGTTCCCTCAAAAAACCATGGATTATAACAATGACTCGCATAATATATGTTTTTTGCAGCTTCCCAAGCAGCAATTGAAGTGTCATTTCTGTCGCCCTTTATTTTATTTATCGTTGCTCCATAAGCTAACATCTGACTTATTTTACTGTTACTCGTATTTTCTGGTAAATATATATCACAACTTATTTGTGCTTTTGCAGCATAAGCAGCAATGGCACAACCCGCATTTCCACTGCTATCTTGAACTATTTTATTTATTCCAAGTTGCTTTGCTTTACTTATTAAAGTTGTAGCTCCTCTATCTTTATAACTTCCTGTACTAAACAGTTGTTCATGCTTTATAAATACCTCTTTTTTATTAAGTTTAATCTTTTCTATTGGTGTAAATCCTTCGTTTAAACTTACTATTCCTTCTTGTTGATTAATTGCTATTGCATCCTCATATCTCCATAAATTTGGATAGGCGTTTTTTATTTTTTGTAAATTAAATTTCGCATCAAATTCAATATCTAGTAAATTACCATTTGGCGAAATCCAGATAGCATCATTTATACTAAAACTTTCATTATTGTTATGTTCAACTAATTTCATAATTAACAATTATAACATTTATTGTTATAATTACATAAAATTTGTTTAAATATGCACTATTCAAATTTGTTAACAAAATATTTAGAAATAAACATTTTACTTTTGTACAGTAAAATAAATAATATTATGAACCTCAAAAATATTCTATTTGTCAATTTTAAAATAAGTTTATTAACTGTATTCTTGTTATTTATAATTTCTAATAATGTAAAAGCAGATCATTTAGTAGGTAGCGATATTAGTTATCAGTGTACTTCTACACCTGGTATATATAAAGTTTCATTAAAAATATATAGAGATTGTGCCGGAGCATATATGTGTCCTGGTTGCGCAAGTACTCCTGGAAGTATGTCTGGCTGTACTACTGCAAATGCTTGTTGCGGATTTAGTAATACCATAATTGGAAAAGATGCAGGATGTGCAGGTGTTAATTTTGGAAGTTTTACTCTATCGGCTGTTATTGCCACAAGTGGATACGATATTATTCAAACTTGTACTTCTGTAAATACTATTTGTACCAATTGTAATACCCGTACTGCAGGAACTTTTAGTCCAGGAATTGAAGTTTATACTTTTGAAGGAAATGTTGATTTAAGTGCTATTCCAAGTACTTGTTGTAGAGTGTCATTAGGATTTAGTACTTGTTGTCGTAACTTAGCAAGTACCACTATTTTATCTTTTAATTATTTTACTGAAGCAATTGTAAATAGATGTCAAACACCATGTAATTCAGCACCCACATTTACCAACGATGCTGCAGCTTTAGTTTGTGCTGGAGTTGATTTTGTATATAATTTAGGAGCAATTGATCCTGATGGTGACTCATTGAGTTATGCTTTTGGCCAGTCTTTACAAGCGTTTAATTCATTTGTTCAGTATAAGCCGCCATATAGTGCAGGATATCCACTACCATATTTTGGCGCGCCAAATCCTAACGCTGCTTATCCCGCAGGATTAAGAATAGATCCATTAACAGGTGATGTGTTATTTAGACCATTAGGTCAATTCGTATCTAACCTAGTAATTGAAGTAACACAATGGAGACTAATAGGAGGAGTATATGTGAATGTTGGAATGACTAGGAGGGATGTTCAATTTCAAACACAATTATGTTTATCAAACAAAGTTCCAATTATTAAAGCATATCGAAATGGAGTTTTACAAATTGGTTTGGCATTTACTGTTTGTGCTGGTCAGCAAATTTGTTTAGATATTGTTGCTCAAGATCAACAAGATTTAACTTCTACCCCCCAAATCGTTGCTGATACCACTGATTTAAAATGGAATAATCCAGGTTTGTATAATCCTGTAATGGCCAATGCCACCTTTGTAAGAAATTATATTTTAAATCAACGTACTACACAAGGCCCCAAAGCCGATAGTTTTAAATTTTGTTGGACTCCACCAGTAAGT
>CAIUQQ010000362.1 GCA_903901345.1 uncultured Bacteroidota bacterium
TCTAATTTATTTCAAAAAAACGAAATTCCTAATAAGAGTTAGTTTTTAATGAGACCAAAAACGAAAAAAATACATTTTGTTTTTTTATTATTGCATCAGTAAATTTTAAAACATATAATGAATCCAACAGTAGATAAAGATTTAGAATCAGTTGTTATTCGCTTTGCAGGCGATAGCGGAGATGGAATGCAATTAACAGGCACTCAATTCACAAACTCAGCGGCTTTATTTGGAAATGATTTAGCTACATTTCCCGACTTTCCAGCCGAAATTCGTGCTCCTATAGGAACCCTTGCTGGTGTTTCTGGCTTCCAAATTCATTTTGGTTCAACACGTATTCATACACCAGGCGATATGAGTCATGTATTAGTAGTAATGAATGTTGCTGCTTTAAAAGCAAATATTAAAAACCTAGTAAAAGGCGGTGTTATTATTGCAAATTCCGATGGTTTTGATTCCAAAAACATGCGTTTGGCAAATGTACCGGAAGATAAAAACCCGCTTACAGATGGATCTCTTGACGAATATGATTTAAAAATTATAGATGTAACTAAAATTACTAGAGCAGCTTTAACCGATAGCGGTTTAAGTGTTAAAGAAATTGATCGTTGCAAAAACATGTTTGTTTTAGGTTTGGTTTACTGGATGTACAACAGAAATATGGATAGTTCTATTGCTTTTGTAAAAGCAAAATTTAAAAAGAACGAAGCCGTTATGAATGCCAATTTAAAAATAATGCAAGCAGGTTGGAGTTATGGTGAAACAACTGAAATGTTTGCCAACAGATACAATGTGGCTCCTGCAAAAATGGATGCAGGTGTTTATAGAAGTATCATGGGAAATCAAGCTGCAGCATTAGGCTTAATAGCAGCTTCAGTAAAATCAGGTTTATCTTTATTTTACGGTACTTATCCTATTACTCCTGCTACCGATATTTTACATGAATTATCAAAGTATAAAAACTTTAATATAAAAACTTTCCAAGCCGAAGATGAAATAGCTGCTATATGTTCTTCTATTGGTGCATCATTTGGCGGAAGCTTAGCAATTACTGGTTCTTCAGGACCTGGAATAGCTTTAAAAGGAGAGGCAATTGGATTAGCAACCATGTTAGAATTACCTTTGGTAATAGTAAATGTGCAACGTGCGGGTCCAAGTACAGGATTACCAACTAAAACTGAGCAAGCAGATTTAATGCAAGCTTTTTATGGTAGAAATGGTGAATGTCCTTTAGTAATTGTTGCTGCTCAATCGCCTGGCGATTGTTTTAACATGGCGTATGAAGCATGTAGAATTGCTTTAGAGCATATGATTCCTGTTTTTGTTTTAACAGATGGTTATATTGCTAATGGTTCTGAGCCATGGATGTATCCACAAACAAAAGACTTACAAGATATCAATGTAGAATTTGCTCCTGAAAAAACAAATACTGACGATAAGTTTATGCCATATATGCGTGACGAAAAATTAAGTCGCCCATGGGCATTACCAGGTACAAAAGGATTAGAACATAGAATTGGTGGATTAGAAAAACAAAATATTACAGGTAATATTAGTTACGATCCAAATAACCATGAACAAATGATTCATTTGCGTCAAGAAAAAGTAGATAAAGTGGCTAATTATATTCCGTTACAAACTTTAGACAATGGCCCAGAAACTGGCGATTTGTTAATATTAGGTTGGGGCGGAACTTATGGTGCTTTAAAAACTGCTACCACCATTTTACGTGGCGAAGGTTTAAATGTATCACACGCGCATTTGCGTTATATCAGTCCTTTTCCTAGTAATTTAGGCGAAATATTGAAAGGATTTAAAACAGTAGTTGTACCTGAATTAAACAATGGTCAATTAGTGAAAATTATCCGAGACAAATATTTTATAGATGCAATTCCTTATAACAAAATTCAAGGATTACCGTTTATGAGTACTGAAGTAGTTAATAAAATAAAAGAAATTTTAGCTTAAAATATGGAAACAACAGTAGAGAAGTTAACGTCAAAAGATTTTTCATCAGACCAAGAAGTGCGTTGGTGCCCAGGTTGTGGTGATTATAGTATTTTAAAACAAGTACAAACTATTTTGCCTGACTTAGGCAGACCAAAAGAAGAGTTTGTTTTTATTTCAGGTATTGGTTGTTCAAGCCGTTTTCCATATTATATGGATACTTATGGCATGCACTCCATTCATGGAAGAGCTACTGCTATAGCTACTGGCTTAAAAGCTACCAGACCTGAGCTTTCTGTTTGGGTAATTACTGGTGATGGAGATTCAATGAGTATAGGTGGAAACCATTTTATTCATATGTTCCGCAGAAATCCTGATTTGAATGTTTTGTTATTTAACAACCAAATTTATGGTTTAACTAAAGGACAATATTCACCTACTAGTGAGCAAGGAAAAGTTACCAAATCATCTCCAATTGGAAGTGTAGATTATCCGTTTAACCCAATAGCACTAGCACTTGGCGCTGATGCAACTTTTGTAGCACGCAGCATGGATAGAGATCCAAAACACCAACAAGCAGTAATAAAAAGAGGTTACGAACATAAAGGAACTTCATTGATTGAAATATATCAAAACTGTAATGTATTTAATGATGGTGCTTTTGAAATTTATACTGAAAAAGCCAGCAAAAAAGAAAATATATTATTGATGGAAAATGGCAAACCATTAATTTTTGGTGCCAACGATGACAAAGGAATTAAGCTGGATGGCTTTAAACCAGTAATAGTAAACCTAGCAGACGTGTCGGCCAATGATTTATGGATTCACGATGAAACGGATTTAGTAAAAGCTACTATCCTATCTCGTTTTTACGATGATCCTACTCATCCTGACCACAAACCTCGTCCTTTTGGCGTATTTTATGTAAATAACAACAAAGAAACATTTGATACTTTATTTAACAACCAAATGGAACATGCGATGGAAAATGGTATGGGCGATTTGGATAAGTTAATAGCAGGTAGAGAAACTTGGGTAGTTAACTAATTTTCGTTAGAAAATTCCAATTATATATTAAAAAGCCAAGCAGCAATGTTTGGCTTTTTTGATTTATAAGCTACATAAAAACTATTTTTTATTTACTGAAATTAAATGGCGGGAAAATCATTTTAATAAAATATTTTCGCACCAGAAAAATTATCATGATTCAAGACTTACTCAAACACCAAATAGCAGCTGCTATTAAGCATTTATACCAAATAGATTTACTCGATAATCAAATAGTAATTGAAAACACAAAACCTGAATTTGAAGGCGATTTTACTTATGTGGTTTTTTCTATTTTAAAACAAAGCAAAAAATCACCGGAGCAAACGGCTCAAGAGATAGGTGAATATTTGAAAACAAACTTTTTGCAGCTTGCAGACTTCAATGTTATCAAAGGATTTTTAAACATATCACTCAGTAACCAGTTTTGGTTTGAGTTTTTAAATAATACTTATGCTAATAAAGATTATGGTTTTGTATTTACCCACAGTGGGCAAAAAATATTGGTAGAATACTCATCGCCAAACACCAACAAACCTTTACATTTAGGACATATTAGAAATAACTTATTAGGATATTCAGTTGCACAAATTTTAAAGGCAAACGGACATCAAGTAAACACTTGTAATTTGGTAAACGATAGAGGCATTCACATATGCAAAAGTATGTATGCTTGGATGCAGTTTGGAAATGGCGAAACTCCTGAAAGTGCGGGCTTAAAAGGCGACCATTTGGTGGGAAAATATTATGTAGCTTTCGACAAACAATACAAACTAGAAATAGCAGCATTAGTTGCCAATGGAATGCCTGCCGAGGAAGCTGAGAAGAAAGCTCCCGCTATCATTGCTGCGCAACAATTACTGTTAAAATGGGAAGCCAACGACAAAGAAACTGTTGACATTTGGAAACTGATGAATGGCTGGGTTTACGAGGGTTTTGCTGTTACTTATAAAAAATTAGGCGTTCAATTTGATAAATATTATTACGAATCGAATACTTACATATTAGGAAAAGACATTGTTCAACAAGGATTAACTACTGGTGCATTTTTTAAGAAAGAAGATGGTTCGGTTTGGATTGATTTGACTAACGATGGTTTAGACCAAAAATTATTGCTTCGTGGCGATGGAACTTCGGTTTATATTACACAAGACATTGGTACTGCTGAACTAAAATACAAAGATTTTGACTGTGAGCGCTCGGTTTACGTGGTAGGAAATGAGCAAGATTACCATTTTAAAGTATTGCAATTAATTTGCAAACGCATGCATAAACCTTATGCCGAAGGTATTTATCATTTAAGCTATGGAATGGTAGAATTACCCCATGGCCGCATGAAAAGCCGGGAAGGAACTGTGGTAGATGCCGATGATTTAATAGATGAAATGATTGCTACTGCCACTGCTACAACCATAGAATTAGGCAAAGCAAACGGAATTCCTGAAGGGGAATTAAATCATTTGTATGAAACGATAGGAATGGGTGCTTTAAAATATTATTTACTAAAGGTAGACCCAAAAAAGAAAATGATGTTTAATCCGGAGGAATCAATCGATTTTCAAGGAAATACAGGGCCGTTTATTCAATATACACATGCGCGTATCAAATCAATATTACGCAATACAGGCGAAATAGATTTTACACAATTTGATTTTAACCAAACAAACTTAAGCAAGCCCGAAAGAGCTTTGTTATTTACTATTTACCAATATCCACAAGCTATTTTTGATGCGGGTAAAGACTTAAGTCCTGGTGTTATTTGTAATTATGCTTACGATTTAGCCAAGGCTTTTAATCATTTTTACCACGAATGTTCCGTGCTAAAAGAAGAAAACTTGGAACAAAGAAACTTTAGAATTCAATTGGTAAACTTAACCGCTCACATTATTAAATCGAGCTTTGGTTTGCTAGGAATTGAAGTACCTGAAAAAATGTAGTTCAAATATTGTTGTTGGCAATTAATTTTGCCAACAACAATATTCACTACAGTTATATTTATATTTTAAATGTTAAATCAAACTCATCGCTTTTATTAGAAATGTCGTGAATTACTTTATCTAATTCAGCGCTAGAATTAACAAAATGGCCAACCCATTCTTTAAACTCTTCCCCGTTTAACTCTACATCTCTAAGCAAGTTAACTATTCCCATCATTCTTGATAATGGCGCTCTTACCACGTGCGACTGTTGCCAAGCTATTTCTCTTAGTTTGCTATTTTGATCCTCAATAGCATTAATGTATTTTTCTCTTTCTGTTACGTCTTGCGTAGCACCAATTAGTTTGATAGCCACTCCATTTTTATCTCTAATAATAATAGCTTTAACATGTACAAAAGCATAAACACCATTTGGCTTTAACACTTTATATTCTTGTTCCCAAATAAACTCATTTTGGTTATTAAAAGCCAACATTAACGATGCCAATACCCTATCCAAATCATTGGGATGAATTAATTTTGTGTAACGAGGATCGTTTACATTTTCCGTAGTAATTTTAAAGCCAAACAGTATTTCAAATCCATCGTTTGAGCGTGTTATTATATCGGTAGTAAATTCATATTCCCAAATAACATCATTGGTTGCCTTGGCTATTAAATTATACCTTTCATTACTTTTAAAAACATCTTCTTGGGCTTTTATATTTTCAGTAATATCAAGCGAAACTACTAACATGGAAACAATATTGCCATCTTTATCTTTCATAGGAACAGCATTGTTTTCCATCCACCTAATGTTTCCTTTTAATCCTTGAATTTGAATGGTAAACTTTTGACTTTTTCCTTTAAATACATTTTTTATGGCGTCCTTATATACTTTTTGGCTTTCTTTTTTTACCAGGTCAACAGTATTGAAACCTTTTACCATTTCTAAATTATCAGCATCTATCATGGCCAAACCTGCAGGATTCATGTTTAATATATAACCATTTTTATCAATTTTAATGATACAACCTGGTCCTGTTTCAAATATGTTACGAAGTTTATTTTCGCTTTCTACTATTTTCTTCTCTGCTAGCTTCCTTTCTGTTAAGTCGAACGAAACACCAATTAAACCAATAGAATCACCGGCATCGTTTTTAATAATGGAAACAGAAAGATGAACAGCAATCTCTTTTAAGTCTTTAGTTTTTCTAGAAACCTCTCCCTCCCACGACTTTCCTATTTTTAAATTTTCAAGTATTTCAACACCTTGTTTGGCCGACTTATCCTCTAAAAATAATTCTGTTCCATTTTTACCAATTGCTTCCTCCTCACTCCAACCAAATATTTTGTGTGATGCTTCGTTCCAATATATTATTTTTCCAGTCATGTCTGTTGCTATTACTGACTGTTCTACGGCTGATAATAGTTTGGAATCAAATAGTATTTTCTTCTCTATTTGTTTTCTTTCTGTTAAGTCGAATGCTACACCAATTAAACCAACCAATTCATCTGCATCATTTTTAATTACGGAATTAGAAAGATAATAAACTCGTTCTTCTAAATCTTTTGATTTCATCCAAATTTCTCCCGACCACGAACCCCCTGTTTGTAATAATTCTATAATTTCAGCACCTTGTTGTTTTGACTTTGAGGCTGTCAATAATTCGTCTACATTCTTTCCTATTACTTCTTCTTCGCTCCAACCAAACATTTTTTGGGAAGCTTTATTCCAATAATTTATTTTGCCATATTTATCAGTTGCTATTATCGATTGTTCTACCGCTGACAATAATTTGGAATCAAAAACTGTTTTTTCTTCGGCTAATTTTTTGTTAGTAATGTCGAGTGATACACCTATTAAGCCAATCAGTTTACCTGATTCATTTTTTATTAAGGAGGTAGATATAAAAACAGTAAATTCTCTTAAATCTTTTGATTTCATTAGTATTTCACTAGCCCCGGAATCCCCTACCTTCAAATTTTCTAATATATCATTTCCTTCTTTAACTGATGATGGAGCAAATAATAAATCTATTGCATTTTTTCCTATTGCTTCTGCTTCACTCCAGCCGTATATTTTATGAGATGCTTCATTCCAATAAATTATATTTCCAAAACTATCAGTTGCAATTACTGATTGCTCCACTTTTGACAATAAATTTGCATGGAACAATGTTTTATCTTCTGCTAGTTTTCTTTCCGTAATATCGCTATGAGAAACAACAATCATTCGTTCATTGCTTTCATATAATGTAACGCGCATTAAAAACCATTTTTGCATGATAGGAGTATCGCAAGGATATTCAAATTCAAACTTGTCAACCTTTTTGTACAACACATCTTTCATGCCAGCCAAAATGCTTGCCGCTAAAGTATCGCCATTAGTTATGGCGTTTTCTAACGTTAAAAAATAATCGCTTCCTACACCTACATTACTGAGTATAACTATATCGTTATTGATAGCAAATGTATTCCATGCATTATTTGTAGATACTATTTTACCTTTATTATCTACTACTGCTATGTTTATGTTTAGTGAGTTTAAAATTCCACTATTAAAAGCTTCGCTTTCTATTAGTAATTGCTTATTTAAGTTTAAACTTTCTATTACCGACACCAATTCCGCTGTTCTTTCCTTTACCTTATTTTCCAGTAAATTATTGCTTTGCAACATTACTACGTCAGCTAGTTTTTTGTTAGTAATGTCCATCCTAATAGATAAGTATTGGTATGGTTTTCCTTTTTCGTTTATAAAAGGAACAATGGATGTATCTACCCAATAAAAATTGCCGTTTTTATCTTTGTTTTTTATTTCGCCTTTCCAAATTTTTCCATTAGAAATATGGTTCCAAACATCTTTCATAAAGTCTTTGGAATGATGGCCAGAATTTATTATTCTATGGTCTTGGCCTATCAGTTCTTCCCTTGAATACTTTGATATTTCACAAAAATTATCGTTCACAAAATTAATTATTCCCTTTTGATCGGTAATGGAAATGATAGATGCTTTATCGAGGGCGTATTTGTAATTTATAAGTTCGTTTAAAACTATAGCATGTACATTGTTTTCGGATTTTTGTTTAGTAATATCGTCTACATATTCATGGGCAGGCATAATAGCGAGCTGTTCTTGTAATGCTAAATTACGATTTTGCTGTAATTGGTAGGAAAGATTATTGATACTAGTAGCAATTTTGTTTAAATTACTATTATCACCGGTTATGAGCGCTTTTTGTGAAAAATCAAAATTAGATAACTTAGTTATCGATTCTAAAATACTCTTTAATTGTATTTCTGTGTACATTTTAAATTTTCTGTTTAATGGATAGTTTTCAAACCAAAATATTTGTGCTGGCTTGAAACTAATTATCTTTATTTAAGAATATTCCATTCTTCAATGTTAGGCAATTAAAACCAACATTGACTTTATTTAAATTTATATTACAATTATACCACATAAAAAAACCTCCTTTCAATTAACTTGAAGGAGGTTTTTTTAATAAATTGTTTTGTTAAACTATAGGTATAACTTTTACCCTTGGAACTGACTTGGGAATACTTGCATTGTACTTAATGATTAAAGTATCTATTTCGTCTAATATTGTTTTATAATCTTCGGTTTCAAAAGCACTATAAAACGATGCTGTTTTTTCAAATAATAACTTCAATTTTGGAATAATAAGCATTCTTAAATCTTTTAAATTCTGATCTGGCTGAGCCGATATATCTTTATTCCTTAATAAGTAAGTATTGTTAAAGTCTATATTGGAGTTTTTTAACTCAGCTACCCAATCTGTTAAATTTAAAAACGTTAAACTATCTTTTACATCCAAATCGGTTTCAAAGTCCGACACCACACCATTTATAGCTTTGGTTTCGGCTAGGTAATTTAGCGTTGATATTCCTTTGCCATACTTGTCTATATGGGTTTTAACTAGCTTACCCGCGTTTTGATAAGGAATTTCATAATGCATTTCAAAACCCTCGGCTATGGTTCTAATTCCTTTAATAGCATTTTCGCGTTTTAAATCTAGGTTCTCTAAAGTTTCGGTATTTTCGTTCTTTTTGGCGGTTTCAAATACTGTATTCAGTAAAGGCAAATCGCTGATTAAGGAAGTTACAAAACTTTGTAGTTTTAATGTTGTTAAATTGTATGCATTGTAAATATTCAATGCATCTTCTAGAAACTGGATAAATTCTCTGTTTCTGTATTCAATAAATCGTGGAAATTGGCTCATAGTTTTTAATTTTTGTTTTTCAAACTTAAACTAAAAATAAATGGTATTGCATTATTTGTTCATATTGTTAATACTTTATTTTAAAAAAATAAATATTATTTACATGTTTGCCTCTCACTAATTTAGGCAGCTAAATAATTCAAAATGTTTGGCTCTCCAAAACTCAGGCAGCTAAATAATCCAAAATGTTTAGCTCTCCAAAACTCAGGCGGGTAAATAATCCAAATTATTTAGCTCTCCAAAACTCAGGCAGGTAAACAATCCAAATTGTTTGGCTCCCCAAAACTCAGGCAGGTAAACAATCCAAATTATTTAGCTGCCCAAAACTAAGGCGGGTAAATAATCCAAAATGTTTGGCTGCCCAAAACTCAGGCAGGTAAATAATCCAAATTATTTGCCTCTCCAAAACTTTGGCAGGTAAATAAAAAAGCCTTCAACAATTAAATTGTTGAAGGCTTTATAGGCTATTTGATGTATAAACAGCAAAATGATTATTGCAATATTGCATTGCAAGGCATATTAATGGTTCATTGCTTAAGCAAAATATTTTTAAAAAATTATCTTTTAAACTTCAAATCAAATTCATTGCTTTTGTTCGAAATATCTTTAATAACTTTATCTAACTCCGCACTTGAATTCACAAAATGGCCTACCCATTCTTTAAACTCCTCACTGTTTAATTCTACATCATTTAAAAAACTAACAATGCCCATCATACGAGACAATGGCGCTCTAACCACATGCGATTGCAGCCAAGCTATGTCGCGTAATTGAGTATTTTGTTCCTCTATGGCATTTATATATTCTACCCTATCTGTTACGTCTTGCGTAGCACCAATCATGCGTATGGCTTTGCCTATTTTATCTCTAATTACAAAACCTTTGTCGCGCACATAAGCATATTGGCCATTGGCTTTTAAAAACCTATAATCTTGCTCCCAATTAAGCTCATTGGGGTTATTAAACACCTTAGTTTTTGATGCCATTACCCTTTCCAAATCATCGGGATGAATTAATTTACTGAAATTAGGTAAATTTATCACATCATTTAAATTTTTATACCCAAACAAAACTTCAAAACCATTGCCCGACCTTGTAATTTGTTGCGACAGAATGTTTAAATCCCATATAGAATCATTGGTGGCCTTGGCTACTATATTATACCTTTCATTGCTTTGCAATATGGCCGCTTCTGCTTTTTTAAGCTCAGTAATATCAAACCTAATCGATAAGTATTGGAATGGTATATTGTTTTCATCTAAAAATGGAATAATAGTACCGTGAACCCAATAAATAGTGCCATCTTTTGCCTTGTTACAGGTTTCGCCAATCCAAACTTTTCCGTTAGAAATCAGGTTCCACATGTTTTCAAAATAAGCATTGTTATGAAAATCAGAATTGATAACTCGGTGGGTTTTCCCTATAATTTCATCAATAGAAAACTTAGAAACGTTACAAAAATTATAGTTGGCATAGGTAATAAAACCAAAACTATCGGTAATAGAAACAATGGCAGTTTCATCTATAGCATATTTATAATCTTGTAGCTCCCTTGCATTCTTCTTAAAGGCTTCGTCCGCATTTTTTTGTTCGGTAATGTCTTCCATAAAGCCCAAAAAATTAGTAACAACCCCATTTTCGTCTTTAACAGGCGACAAAACTGCTCTTTCCCAATAAATTTCTCCGTTTTTCCTTTTGTTTTTAAATACACCTTGCCAGCTATTAACTTCCAACATGGTTTTATTCATTTCTTTTAATACCAATTTAGGGGTAAAGCCAGTGCTTAGTATATTGGGGTTTTTGCCCAAAGCTTCGCTTTCAGAATAGCCTGTAACTTCGGTAAATTTTGAATTCACAAAAACCATATTCCCATCTAAATCGGTAATTACTATAGAAGCCGGACTTTGTGCTATGGCTTGCGATAGCTTTCTTATGGTGCTAAGGTTCATTTCAACCTCCTTTTCTATCCGTTTTTTCTCGGTAATATCTCTAACTACACCTAGTACATATTTGTTGTTATCAATGGTGTATATTGAACAGGAAACAGATATAGTAATACTATCCCCATTTTTCTTTTTAGCATGAAGTTCAAAATCTTTAATGAACCCATTTTTAACAAGTAATTCCGCAAAACTTATTTTGCCATTTGTACTATTAAAAACACCAATTTCATTGCTAGTTTTCCCTATAACTTCTTCTATTTTATAACCAAAAACATTTTCAAATTCCAAGTTAGCATCTATTATAATACCATCATTTAAGGTAACAATAAAAAATGCATCTAACCCAGTTTGAAAAGCATTTTTAAATTTGGCTTCACTTTTTTGCATTTCTATTTCAGCTTGCTTACGCAATGTAATATCTTTAATAGTACCTATTAATTTTACAGGAACATTTTGCTCATTGAATACTATTTCTCCTAAATTTTGAATCCATCTTTCGGTTTGGCCGTTTTGTCTAATAATTTTATACTCGCTTTCAAACCTATTATTACTAATATTTTCAAATGTTTTGTTGCTATGCAATGATTCCGTCCAAATAGGTTGCACAATTAACGTCCATGAATCAAGAATATTACTGTTATTACTAATGCCTACAATATTTAAAACCTCATCGGAACAAGCTAACTCACATGTAACCAAATTAGAAACATAGTTGCCAATGTTAGCTATTCTTTGAGTTTCTTTTAAAAATGCTTCGCTTTGCTTTATTTTTTCTTCAGCAATAATGCGTTCAGTAATGTCAGTATTAAATCCATACCACGTAACGCTACCATCGGGCAGCCTTTCCGGAGTCGATTTTGAGTAAATCCATTGAATAGGTTTGCTAGGAATTTGCACCCTAAACTCACAGGTAAAATTAGTAAGATGTGCTGCCGAAAATTCAATTTCATTTAGTACACATGCTAAATCTTCTGGATGAATAACATTAGCAATGGGTGTAAAATCAGTCAGTACATCTTCGGGCGTGCATCCAAATATATTAATGATTCCTTCCGAGGCAATAGGCACAAAATAGCTTCCGTCAAGCCTACGGGTAAACTGAAATATTAAGTCAGATACATTGGACGAAAGTTTTCTAAACTCTTTTTCTTTTTCTTTTACTTTCTCTTCAGCTATTAAATATTCCTCCTCATCTAATAGTTTATTAAGCAAAAACGACATGTTTTCTGTAATGCTTTCTAACAAATCTATTTCATTACTATTGGTAAAAAAATCTATTTCATTAGCATATAAATTAAATGTACCAATAGTTATATTTCTCACTTTAATAGGCAGCGCTATTGTAGAGAAATAACCTCTTTTAAGCGCTTCTTCACGCCAAGGTTCCATAATAGGATTGGTGGCTATATTATTACAAACAAAAGCTTTTCCCTCTCGTGCAGAAAGACCAGTTGGTCCTGTTCCACTTAAATTATTTATACTTGAAATTTGTTGAATTGCAGCTAAATAACCATCTACATGTCCGCACCATGAAAGCGGAGTAATAGAATTAGTTTCCTTGTTAATCAAACTAATCCAACTCATTCTAAAACCACCAAATTTGCAAGCTATTTTACATACTTCATTAAATAATTCTAATCGGTTTTTAGCCCTAATAATTAAATTATTCATTTGGTTAGTAATGGCATGAATTCTATTGAGTTTTTCTAACTCTAATTCATATTTTTTTTGAACTGTAATATCTCTAGACAAAAAAACATAGCGGTCAACAGGTTCTGAACTATTTTTTATATGAGTAACCGAAAGACCAAACCAAAATTCACCGTGAGGCAACTTAAGTGCATACTGCAATCCAGTAGAAATACCTTTTTCCTTGGCTTCATTAATTGCCACTTGGCAAACATTAACTACATTCGGAGGAAGTATATCAAAAAAAGTTTTCCCTAAAAATTCATCAGGAGTTGCAGCTAATAATTCTGTACTATGGGTGTAATAATTATAAACAGTTCCAATACTATCTACCTCAAATAATAAATCAGGAATAGCATGCATTAATACTTCCAATTTTAGGTGCGTATTTTTCAAATCTAATTCAGCTTTTTTCCTCTCTGTAATATCTCTGTTTAAATAAAGTATTCCTTTGGAATTGTCGTTTTCGTCCTTTAAAATATTTGCATTAGTTTCGGTATAGAAAGTACTTCCATCTTTTCGCAACATTAAGTATTCGGTAGTTCCCGTTAAATTGCCATTCAACATTTCTTTAATAAAATACTTGGCTTTATCGTGGGAACTATCATGTATAAAACCAAATATGCTTTTACCTATAATTTCATCTTCCGAATCGTAACCCCACATTTTTACAGTATTGTAAGTTACAAATTCTATAATTCCTTCCACTGAAGAAATGGCAATTCCATCGGGCGAAGTTTCTATAATAGTTTTAAACTTTTCATTGGTTTCATTCTTACCTATTTTTGATAATTTTTGATTGGTAATATCATTCATTAATCCATGCCAAAGCACATCACCATTAGGTTTTAATTCAGGCGTGGATGAAATATTTATCCATTTTATTTCATTATTTATCAAAAACCTACCAGTCCAATAGTATTGTGATAAATCCTTTAAACTATTTCCATTAGCTGATCAATATTCAGCAACTCAAGAGCAAAAAGAAGTTCTTCATCGTAAAGAACTAAGTGAAATTAATAGAGTTGCTGCCCAATTTTTTATTAATAATTATAAAAACCTACCTCAGGGCCATTTAGTTAGAGAGTATACTCATAAAAGGTATCTCAAAGTGGAGATGATTGATAATTTTCAAGTTGGCTATGCCTCGGAAGATTGGGAAGGGTTATCACATCATCTGCGTCAAAAAGGCCTCTCACTTTCAGCTGCAGAAGAGTTAGGTTTATTGAAACGTCGTGATTCAGGTGGGTATTTTGATTTATTTCGAGATAGACTCATGTTCACAATAACTAATCAAATGGGTGAAGTCTTAGGCTTTGGGGGGCGAATACTTGGTGATGGGCAACCAAAATATATAAATAGTCCTGAGTCTCCATTATTCCATAAAGGCAAATCGCTTTATGGTTTACAACATACGAGTCGATATATTCGTAGTCAGGACGAAGTTATAATAGTTGAAGGCTATATGGATTTAATAGCTTTGTATCAGGCCGGTTTTAAAAATATTGTAGCTCCACTTGGTACAGCTTTAACTATTGATCAATGTCGAATTTTGGCCAAAATGACCAAAAATGTGACCGTACTTTTTGATGGTGATTCTGCAGGCCAAATGGCTTCAGAGCGAAGTTTACCACTTTTATTTGAAGCGGGACTTTATCCGAAAGGATTAACTCTTCCTGATAATAAAGATCCCGATGATTATTTACTAGCGTTTGGTGAAGCTAAAATGGCTGAACAGCTCAGTCAGGCACCTGATCTCTTTAGTTTAATCTTGCGTCGATGGATGGAAGGCTTTCAAGGGAGTGCAACTGATAAAGTTAAAATGGTTCATCGGGTAAAACCATTACTTGCAGCCGTTAAAGATAATTCTTTACGTACTTTATATATAAAAGAGTTAGCTCACCGCCTTGGGGTAGATTTAAATTGGATGCAGCGGGCCATTTCTCAATTAGGGCAAGGAAATTTTCCACAATTAAAAGAAGAATTTTCAGGGGTCAAAGCAACGCAAAAAAACTCATCGGAGAATTTTATTAATGCTTCAGAAGTTTCTAAAAATAATTCTTTTGAGAGTGAAAAAATCAGTCTACAAGGGGCTCCTAAGTGGGAATTGCTTATATTGGCACTTGCTTTAAATCCTAAAACAACTCTCTGGGACCAAATATTGCAAGCAGAAGAAAAAGAACAGTTAAGTCATCTAGGAATCCGCAAAGTTTTTGAAAGAGCTATCAGTCTCACTGGACA
>CAIUQQ010000363.1 GCA_903901345.1 uncultured Bacteroidota bacterium
AAGTAGAATATGGTTATATGGAAACTTTAAAAGATATTCATAAAGTAACTGATTTGCGTTACAAGTTTTACTAGCATTTAAATATTATTCAAAAAGCCATCAGTTAGCTTACTGATGGCTTTTTGTGTTTTAAAACAACCCATTTAAGCATGTTAAATTATCAATATTTTAAATCAGATAAAAAGGAAACACTCATTTTATTACATGGTTTTTGTGAAAATATTTCTGTTTTCAATCATCAAAGTGAAGCATTGAAAACAGCATTTAATTTGCTTTGTATTGACTTACCTGGCTTTGGATTAAGTACTGTAATTAAAGATGTTACTATTCCCAAAATGGCAGATGAAATAAAGCTTATCATTGATTATTTGGAAATTAGTGACTGTGTGCTTTTAGGACATAGTATGGGTGGCTATGTTACATTGGCTTTTGCTAAAAAATATAGTCAATTATTAAAAGGTTTTGGGTTATTACATTCAACTGCAGCAAAGGATAATTTTGAAAGATTAGCTAAGAGAAAACAGTTGATCAATTTTATTAAAAAAAATGGATCTGAAACCTTCTTTAAAACATTTTTTCCTGATTTGTTTTTTGATAAAGAATTGAATAAAAAACAAATTGAAAATTTAATTGAACATGCTAATTCAACTGATTTAAAAGGAATTATTGAAGCTATAAAAGCCATGATGATGCGAGAAGAAACTTTTGACGTATTAGAAACAACTCAATTACCAGTGTTTTTTGCTATTGGAAAACATGATTCAATAATTACTGAAAACGATATGTTTGGTCAAGCAGCTAGGTGTAATCAATCTGAAATTTGTTATTTAGAAAACTCAAATCATTTAGGAATGGTTGAGCAACCAACTATTTTAAATGATGCAATCATTAAATTTGTAAGTAGAATATCAATTTAAAAATATTAAAAGTCGAAGTAAAATCAATTTTCAAAAATTCACAAACCATTCTCATTAATTCAATACAAATATTATATTGCAAGCTCAAATAAAAATGATGAAAGGTATAATTTTAGCAGGAGGAAGTGGAACACGTTTACACCCACTAACATTGGCAGTAAGCAAGCAGTTAATGCCTGTTTACGATAAGCCAATGATATATTATCCATTATCGGTATTAATGTTAGCAGGAATCAAAGAAATATTAATTATTTCCACTCCTCATGATTTACCTGGTTTTAAAAAACTATTGGGTGATGGTTCTCAAATTGGTTGTCGTTTTGAATATGCCGAACAACAAATTCCAAATGGTTTGGCACAAGCATTTGTTATTGGCGAAGAATTTATAGGGAAAGACAAAGTTGCTTTAATATTAGGCGATAATATATTTTTCAGTTCTGGTTTAAAATCACTTTTACAGGACAATAATAATCCTGATGGCGGAGTGGTTTTTGCATACCATGTGAGCGATCCCGAACGTTATGGAGTGGTAGAATTTGACGAAAACATGAAGGCATTAAGTATTGAAGAAAAACCCGAAAAACCAAAATCAAATTATGCCGTACCAGGTTTATATTTTTATGATAATTCAGTAGTAGAAATAGCAAAAAATATTCAACCATCGCCAAGAGGTGAATATGAAATTACCGATGTAAATAAAGTATATTTAGAAAAAGGAAATTTAAAAGTTGGTGTTTTACAACGTGGAACCGCTTGGTTAGATACTGGAACTTTTGCATCGTTAATGCAAGCTGGTCAGTTTGTTCAAGTCATTGAAGAACGCCAAGGTTTAAAAGTGGGTTGTATTGAGGAAATAGCATTTAACATGGGCTATATCAATAAAGAACAATTAGAAAAAGAAGCAAAAAAATTAGTTAAAAGTGGTTATGGCCAATATTTATTAGGCCTAATTAAATAGATTTGGAAATTATAATTATAGAATAAAATGAATATACAACACGAAGCATTGAAAAAATTCAGTTATCAAATTGAATTTGCGCTTAAAAATTATAGCGCACATGGAATGGATTTAAGCAAATACACTAACGTAATGATTGGTGGTTTGGGAGGTAGCGGAATTGGTGGAAGATTGGTGAAAAATATTTTTATGGATGAGTTTCCTCTTCCTGTTGAATGCATAGCAGATTATACTTTACCTGGTTATGTAAATAAAAATACTTTAGTGCTATTAGGCTCATATAGTGGAAACACAGAAGAAACATTAGCCATGTTTGCAGCAGTTAAAGAGCGCGGATGCGATATGATAATTTTAACTGGTGGTGGTAAATTAGGTGCTTTAGCAACAGAAAATAATATTAAACAATATTTCCTAGAACCAGGTTTTCAGCCACGCATGGCTTTAGGTTTTTCATTGACTTATTTGGTTCAAATTTTTGCTGAATTTATTAAAAAAGATGTTGCCAATGAATTAAAAGCAATAGCAGAAAAAGTGGCTAATACAGCTCCTTACGAAGATGAAATGATGGAGGATTTTAATGCAATAAAAAGTAAATTAGCTCATAAATTCATTATTGTAACAGACGCCTATTTTGAAGCAACAGGAATTCGTTTTGCACAGCAAATACAAGAAAATGCAAAACACGAAGCATTTACACATGTATTGCCAGAGGCAAACCATAATGTAATTGAAAGTTATTATGGAAACATTCCTTCATTATTTATTTTTATAGATTCGGGTAAAAATGAAAGAGTAAGCGCACGTTTTGAATTTTTAACTAATTTGTTAGGAGTTGAGAACCATAAAGTAATCAATATGGCAGTTAATGAATTTGATTTAGATGCTGTTTATGAAATGATTCACCGCTTAGATTGGTTAAGTTTATATGTATCTGATTTTAGAAAAGTAGATTCTTTAAATGTGCCAAATATTGCATCATTGAAAGAATATTTAGAAACTGTTTAAATTGAGTTTTTTTGGAAACATATTTGGAAATAATGGAGTAGATAAAAATGCTACTCCATTTATAAATCCTATTAAGGTAGAGTTACACTCTCACCTTATTCATGGGGTAGATGATGGGGTGCAAACGCTTGAAGAAGCTCTAGAAACTTTGAATGTGCTTGCAGCTATGGGTTATTCAAAGGTAATTACTACTCCTCATATTATGAGTGATTTTTACCAAAATGGTCCACATAATTTAATTCCAAAATTGCAAGAGTTGCAAAATTATATTAAAGAGCAAAATCTAAATATTGAAATAGAAGTTGCAGCAGAATATATGATTGATGATGCAATTGAAAATAAAATAAAAAACAATGAAATTTTAAGTTTTGGCGGTAGTAAAAAATATGTATTGGTAGAAATGCCCTTTTTGGAAGAAGCTAGAAATTTTAAATCAGTAATTTTTGAACTTCAAATTCAAGGTTTTAACCCTGTTTTAGCACATCCAGAAAGATATTCGTACTATCATCAAAAGAAAGAAAAATACGAAGAGTTAGTAGACAAAAATGTGCTTTTACAACTAAATAATCTTTCACTTATAGGTTATTACAGTCCGCATGTTTTAAAAGCAGCAGAGTTTATAATTGACAAAAAGTTACATAGTTTTGTAGGAAGTGATGCTCATAATATTAGGCATGCTTTAATAATTCAAGACAAAGTAGTTCACTCAAAATTATATCAAAAAGCCTGTAGTATTGAGTTACTAAATAACTCCCTTTAGGCAAAAAAAGGTGATGAGTTAAACTCATCACCTTTTTTTATTTTATAATTAAATCAATTCTTCGATTCATAGCTCTACCCTTTTCAGTATTATTTTCAGCTATTGGTTTTAGTCCACCAAATCCTTCGGTTGAAACTCTATTTTTATCAATGCCTTTTCTAACTAAATACTTAGCAACTTCTTTGGCTCTTTTTTTTGATAATTCTATATTTTTTAATTCATTTCCTTTATTATCAGAGTGACATTGAATACTTATTTCAAGATTTGAATATACTTTCAATTCCTCAGCAATTTGATTTAATATGCTAAAAGAAATTGGATTTAAAACTGTATTACCTTCATCAAACTGAATAACTTTTTTTGAAGCCATGATTAAAGCTTTTAGTTTGGTGGGAACTAAAGTAGCTTTAGGGCATCCATCTAATTCTATTAAACCATATATATCAGGACATTTATCAATTTTATCACCAATTCCATCATTATCTCTATCAGGGCAACCATTTAGCTCTTCAGTTCCTGGTATAAAAACACAGCTATCTTTATAGTCAGGAAATCCATCATTATCAGAATCAGGACAACCTTCATTTACTAATAATCCTGGAATAGTAGAACATTTGTCAATATCATCAGTAATACCGTCTCCATCAGAATCAGGGCAACCAGCTAAGGTAAGGCTGCCTTTTACATTTGGGCATTTATCATAAAAATCAGAAATACCATCATTATCAGAATCTAAACAGCCACTAAATCTTAAATCTCCTGTTATATTTGGACAATTGTCATTTTCGTTTGTAACTCCATCACCATCAAAATCATTTTCAGGACACCCATTTAGTTTTTTTATCCCCATTATATCAGGACATTTATCCTCAAAATCTAGTATTCCATCTTTATCTCTATCTTCAATTTTAACTTTTTCTGGTTTAACTTGTTGAGATTTTACTATTTTAACTTTATGTTTTTTAACTCTTTCATTTTGGGTTTTTTCTGGTTTAATTTCATTGGGTTTTGTATTTTTTGATTTGAAATCAAAATAAAAAACAAATCCTAAATTATTTTGGAAATAAGCATCTTTACCTAAAATTGTATTTTCAGTTGAAAGATTTCCATCATTTAAATTTTTATTTGTAAATCCAAAAACAGATTCAAATCTAAGTGCTGTTTTTTTTCCTAATCGTAAATCAAATCCAGCAGAAACTGGAATAATAACATCATTAAATGTGTTATCATTATTATTTATTTTTGAAGTAAAAAATCTAGTTCCCAATCCTATAGAAACAAAGGGACTCATTTTAGAAATGTCTAATCTTTTAAATCTATAACGTGCAGAAATGCTATATTTTCGATATCCTCTGGTAATAAAAATATCATTATCTAAAGTTGAATATGCCCAAACTCCATTATTTGTGTTTAATACAAAATCGAATTTTTGGTTAATAAACCTGCTGTATTGTATACCTGAAATAGCAAAAAAAGTGCTAAAAATTCTATCCGTTTGACCATATGAACCAATATAATCGTTTTTCCCAACATAAATGTTTAAATTCCATTTTTGCTCACTAGTTTGAGTATATGATTTAAAGGATAATGCAAAAAGGATTAGTAAAACTGAGATACTTCTTTTCATGATATTAAATTATTTTCAAAAAATACTGAAGTTTATAAATGTCAAAATTAACTTTTTTTAGCTTAAAAGTATTTTAATAATGTACTTATAATAAAACACTATTTCATTGCTAATGCTTGATCTAGTACTTTCATAAAATCATTAGGTGCTAAATAACCAGCTGCTATTTGAATCTGTTTTTTGTTAGGTTGAATAAAATAAGTTGTTGGGAATCCAGTTGATTTTCCTTGAGTTAATTGTCCAAATAATTCCCTTCCAGTAATTTTATTTCCATCTAATTCATAAACTATATCATCCAACTCTGGATTGAATTTAATTACAATAAAATCCTTATTTAGTGCTTTTATTATATCTGGATTGGTATAGGTATCTCTATCCATTTTTTTGCACCACCCACACCAATCGGTATAAGCATCTACCAATATAATTTTGTTTTGTTTTTTAGCTAAGGGATAACCAGTATTCCATTCTAACCATTTAAGTTCAGGGGTGTC
>CAIUQQ010000364.1 GCA_903901345.1 uncultured Bacteroidota bacterium
ATACCAATGGCATCAAAACTTTAAAGCTTTTATATTTATTTTTATAGTTAAAGTAAAAGGGAAATAAAATGTTAGTTTGCGTGGTGTCTCTTTTACTGAAATTATTTTTGGTAAACCAAATAGGTAGAATTGCTTTTAACTTATGTTTTTCATTTTTATTACTGAAGTATATGGGTAAAAATGTTCTGAACTGTTCATTTCCGTTTTTGTTACTAATAAAATTTGGAAAAATAAAGGTGGTGGTATCACCATAATTTCTATATATTCTATGGTCAATTTTTTTGTAATAAAAAGGAGTTATAGCCAATAGTTTTAAACTATATTCATTTTTATAAAACACAAATGGAATATAATATTTTGTTTTAGCGTACTTAAACACTTTGCTGTAATATATGGGAAAAACAAAAGTTCTTCTAAACGAACCTTGGTTAAATTGTTTTTTTTGCCAAAAAATTGGAAACAACACATTGCGATTAAATTGCTTATTTTGTTGGTGCCAAAACAAAGGGGTAATTACCAAGTTTGAAACTGGCCATTTAGAATCTTTTGTTTGATCGAAATGAACAATTGGAAACAAAGTAAATTTGGTAAAAGTTGCATTTTTATTGCTAAATAACAAAGGGAAAAGCACGGTTTTACGTGCGGATTCAGTTGTTCCTTGCTGTTCATATTTTTTATGGTAAAATAATAACGCTAAAGAATGTCGGGTGGTATTATTTTCTTTTTTATAAAAATACAATCCAGGATAAAACGAGAAATTTTTCTCTTTTCTATCGTTTATATTTACATACCTATAAAATGGAAATAGTGTATTCGTAGTTCTGTATTGATTATGGTAATACCAGTAAATTGGGAAGACAATAAAATAATTTTTGTTTTTTAAAACATCATTTTTACTCCATATAAAAAAGAATAGGTTATTTTGGGTAAATAATCCTGTTTTCGATTTGGTAATGTTGAGTAAATTTATTTCAGGAGCAAGTTCCGCAAATCGGTATGTTTTGCTTTTGGTTGCGGTATCGTTAATTATTCTGAATAAACTTGGGTAATATAAGGTGCCTAATTTTAAATCTTTTTTTGCAGCACTGCTATCAAACCAATAAAACGGAAGTAAATGGCTGTGTTTATAAGGAATTTCGTATGATCTATATTTCCTGTAAATGGTAAATAATAGTTGAAGGTCTTTGTATTCTTTGGTTTTATGCTTATAAATTAAAGGCCAAATATGTCTGTTTTTATCACGCACTATACCAAAGTCAAACCTCATTTGGTTATTTAAAACGGAATCGGTTTGGGCGTATAATTGAAGTCCAAAAACTAGGAAGTATAATAAAACAAAGTATTTAAACTTAGAATAAATCACTATGAGTTCCGGTTCTAATTAAATGTATTTCTTTTTTATCCAAATCACATAACCATATTAATAACCAATTTTTTATTCGTATCTATTGATATGCATGTCATGCTGTTTAAATTTATATGCAAATATAATTGCAATATTATGAATTTAAATATTTTTTAATTTTGTTTTATATTTTATTTGTCCCAAACAGGTAATATATTTCCTCTTAAGTCAGCGTAAAGTGAAATGTCTTTGTAAATAATTTCGGCCACACCGTCTTCAAAAGTACCAACAAAATCAAAGTCTAATTTCAATACTAATTTACCTTCTTTGTTAATGGCTCCCCATTTACTTCCTTTTCTTACAGGGCATAATCCATTGGCAAAGTAAGCCACATCATCGTAAAAAGGTTGCATCATCACTTCGCCTTTTCCATTAATGAATCCGTATTTTGCTTTTCCCATATTATCAGTAAGTTTAAATCCTGCAAATCCTTCCGCATACGGACGTAATTCGTCAAATGTTGGTTCAAATTGTTTTACACCAGCGGTGTTTATAAAGCATACTTTTTTCATTATTTCTACTTCTGCTAATCCATTGTAAAACATGCTTGCATAATCGTATTGTGCAGGAATAATTATTTCACCTTTATTGTTCATATAGCCAAACTTTCCGTTATCAATAAAAACAGCAATTCCTTCATTGAACTTTCCTATTTCAGTAGTTTCTTTACATTTTTTAGTAAATGTATTGTCTATCAAATAGGTCATGTTATTTTCTTTAACCCTTGCGATGTTGTTTTCAAAATTTTCAGCATCCCTATAAATAAAATCACAAGCATATTTGCCATCATTTTTTATATAAGCAAATCGGTAAGCAAGGCTAGTTACGTCAATATAATATTTCTTTGAAACCTCGTCCATTTGTCTGCTAACCCTTGATAATCCATTATAAAAAGGATTTGCTTCATAAATAAATGAATCTAATTTCATAGCAACTTTTCCAGTTGCATCTACATAAAACCATTGCATTTTAAAATTGCGTGCAGCACAAATTCCTTCATTGAATTTAGAAATAAACTGATAAATTCCAGTATCAATAATTCTTTTTTCCGATGCATTGATTAAGCATGGTTGATTGCCAAGGGCAACTACTGCAAAACCTTCATTAAACTCTTGCGCAATGTCGTATTTAGGTGTAATTACTACTTTTCCTTCTTGGTTCATATAGCCCCATTTGTCTTTTAACAAAATAGGAAAAAGTTTTTGAGCGCTTGCACTTAAATTTAAAAGTGTAATGAATATAATTGTATAGCTGATGTGTTTCATAAGTGCAATAATATTGATTTCATTGAAACAATCATTAACATTTATTGCAACACCTGCATAGTAGCTTGGGCTTTTAGTAAACATTCATCGTATTCATGCGCTGCAACGCTGTCGAATGTAATGGCGCCACCTACCATTAAACTTAAATATTTATTGCTTTCATTGTATTGAATAGAACGAATGACTACATTGAAATCAAAATTTCCATTGGGTGCAAAATAACCAACCGCACCGCTGTAAAGTCCGCGTTTGGTAGCCTCGTATTGTTCTATATATTCCATGGCTATAACTTTTGGCGCACCTGTCATGCTGCCCATTGGAAAAGCATTTTTAATGGCTTGAACCGAATCTGTATTTTCATCAATAACACTCGAAACAGTTGAAATCATTTGGTGCACTTGCTTAAACGAATAAATGCCAAAAAGCTCTTCCACTTTTACAGTTCCTGTTTTGGAAGAATGCGCCAAATCGTTTCTAACCAAATCTACAATCATTAAATTTTCGGCACGCTCTTTTTCTGAATGCAGCAGCAATTCTTTTAAATGATTGTCTTCTGATTCATTATTCAAATTACGTTTTATGGTTCCTTTGATAGGTTGTGAAAACAATTTTTCTGCTTGCTTTAAAATAAATCTTTCCGGACTGGCACATGCCAAATATTTGTCATCATATTTAATAAAACTTCCAAAAGGCACTGGCGATTTTTCTTGTAATTGTTTGTAAATTTCTATGGGATTGATGGATGCATCATCGTCAAAAAACTCCATGCAATAATTCATTTCATACACATCGCCAGCGATGATATGCTGCTTTATTTTTTCAATATTTTCTAAATAAATATCTTTACTTACTCGCTGTTTTAAAACAGTTTTTTTGCTAGTCGCAATGCTAGATTGTTCATATTTTTCAATGCTTTCAAGCCATTCTTCAAAACTATTAAACAAATTACTTTTGAATGTGATTGCTCCGTTTTTATGGATAATAAAAACATGCTCAGGTACAAAAAAATATAAACTTGGAAATTGAATTCCATCAAAATTATTGGAACTTAAATCTTCAATTTGGTTTTTTAAATCGTAGGTAAAAAAACCAAAACAATACTCGTTTTTGTGAATATTTCTAAAAGCTTGGAGTGCTTCAAAATCATCTTGATTTGTGCCAACACAAGCATGTTTTACACCAGCTGCTAACGCAAATTCTATTTCATGCAATCCAAAAGCATTGATACTTTCGTTGTTATTTAACAGCAAGCACACTTCAAATTGGTTAGCCCAATCCAATGCTTTGTCTTTTATATGTTGTAGTTCAGTTTTGTTCACGTCTTGTGCAGTTACAATTATCATTATAAATTAAACCAAACACAAATAAAGACTGAATTAGAAAAGAAATATATTTCACTATAAAATTTAACAGTCTGATTTAAAAACGAATAGATTTATTGAATATTATAATTAGCAATTATTATTTGTTTTTCATTTCATTTACAAAAAAAACTAATATGAAAACAAAAAATTATTTACTTTACTTTACTTTACTTTATCTTCTTGTAACAAATAGTACATTTGCTCAATTAAAAGTTTTTTCGAACAATAAAGTTCAAGTCGGACCTCTTTGGACAACTACTGCTCCAACTGAACAATTTTATTTAAATGGAGGTACATATATTAACTGCTTTCCTGCTACTTCTGGATTATCAATTGTTAATTATAATAATACTTTAGCAAGTGGTGCAACTTTTGATGAACCTGCAATTTTACCACAATGGGCTAATTCTGCTTGGTTAGGAACACCCACAAGGCAATTTTTTAGAGTATATTCTCGTGAACTTTATTCCTCAGGTTTATTATTAGTTTCTGATTCAAATTTAAAAACCAATATTGTTCCAATACCTAGTGATAGTGCAATTAGTAAAATTACAAGAATGAAAGGTTATAACTATGATTATAAACTCACTTACGCTGATAGTTTAAGTGATAGTAAAAAACTTCGTTTAATTGAAGACAATAAAAACCAAATAGGATTATTGGCACAAGACCTTAAAAATATAGTTCCCGAAGCTG
>CAIUQQ010000365.1 GCA_903901345.1 uncultured Bacteroidota bacterium
GTATCTAATTCTAATGGCTTGTCGAATGTGATTTTATAAAGGGAATCTTGTGTAAAAAATACAGTTTCAACAGTATATATTTTTTCATTTTTGCAGCTGAATTCAAAAGAAATTACAACTATTGAAATAAGAAAAAGTATTGTTTTGTTTTTCATCTATTATTAGTCTTTAAAAACAAATATATGTTTTATTGTTTGCAGTAAAAGTAATTTTAAAAATTGTAATTACTAAATTCCAAAATAACAATTGTCTTAAAAAAATTGAACCACATAGAAACATAAGACATGTAGATCCTCCTATGTTATCTATGTCCCTATGTGGTTCAAGAAAAAAATATTATGAGTTTTCAGTTTTACTAAATTCTAAAATATCTGCTGGCTGGCAATCCAAGGCTTTACAAATACTTTCCAATGTACTAAAACGAATGGCTTTGGCCTTTCCAGTTTTTAAAATGGAAAGGTTCGATAAGGTAATATCTACTTTTTCTGATAGCTCGTTTAAACTCATTTTACGTTTAGCCATCATTACATCTAGGTTTACTATTATTGGCATATTTTTAAATAGTTAAATCGTTTTCTTGTTTTAAATTTATTCCTTTTTGGAAAACATCAATTATCATAAAAATAATTAGTGCAAAAAATAAAGGGTAAAAGAAATTTTGTGCTTTTGAATAAAGTCCCAAATTTGCTAAACTCCCTTTGAAATTTTCATGTAAAAAACTTAGTAAAATGAAGTCTTTGGTAAAATAAAGAATGGGTAAAGAAACCAATAAACAAACAATAATTTTCAGTAATTTGATTACATTCTTATTGAAAAAATTATTTTGTTTAACCACCAAAACAATTAATAATACCAAAAGTAGAATAATCTGCTCAAAAACAAATTTTGCAATGATTAACATTTTACAAAACCATAATTTTGAAAACACATAATCAGCCACCGAATGATAATTGACAATTAGGTAAGGTTTGTCACTACAATGATTCAAACTTACTGAATCAAATATTGCGGTGTTAAAGTTTTCTTTTTCAATATTTATTTTCCCAGCATCAAATTTTTCAGTTTCAATATCTGATATTTTTATGGTTGTTCGTTGTTTTACTCCATTAATTTCAGCTCGGTCAAAAATTGGTAATTGCGTTAGTTTATGTATGTTATTAACAAACATAAAACTTGCTAGGCAAAAGAGCACTTTCTGTAGTAACGAAAGTTTTAAAAATAATTTGAGTGGATTCATCATTTATATTTATTTGTGTGATGCAAACAAAAACAAATTTTTATTATAAAACAAATTATATTTATTGTTTGTCAATAAATAAATGGTAATTATCAGTAAATAAAGTTTTTAAATATTATGCTTCATAACTATTAGTACTCCTCAATTCTCAATTCACATTTCCCATCTCTCATCTCCCATTTCCAAATTCAATATTGTTTATATGGCAAGGAGACTGTGTCAGTTTACCAACTAATGCTTCCAGCATGACGTTAGAATTTGATTTTGACTTTTAATCATTCTGAATATTGATCAACATAATTAGGTGTCTGGATTCGGCAGGCTCACCATGACAATTAAAATTCTCAAGAAAAAAACAACCAATTTTCATCAATCTAAAATAATCACTTTTATAAGTAAGCATAAAAACTTACCTTGCCAACCCTTATGATAAATATAATTTTACCTGACGGTTCCGTTCGTACGTATGAACGGGGTTCAACCGCCTTAGATGTAGCCAAATCAATTAGTGAAGGATTGGCTAGAAATGTGTTAGCTGCCAAAGTAAATGGCGTAACTGTAGATGCAAACCGAGCAATCAATGAAGACTCTTCATTAACGTTACTAACCTGGAACGATTTAGAAGGTAAGCAAACCATGTGGCATTCATCGGCTCATTTAATGGCAGAGGCTTTAGAATCTTTATATCCAGGAGTTAAATTTGGAATCGGTCCTGCTTTAGAAAGCGGATTTTATTACGATGTAGATTTTAACGGTCTTCCGTTTTCAACCGATGATTTGAAAAAGGTAGAAGATAAAATGACTGAGTTAGCAAGGTTAAGCAATGCATACGACCGCAAAGAAGTAAACAAAGCCGATGCAATTGCTTATTTTATTGAAAAAGGTGATGAGTACAAGTTAGAATTATTGCAAGATTTGGCTGACGGAACCATTACTTTTTATACTCAAGGAAACTTTACCGATTTATGTCGTGGCCCGCATATTCCGAACACTGGATTTATTAAAGCTTTAAAGCTAACTTCAGTGGCTGGTGCTTATTGGAGAGGCAATGAAAAAAACAAACAATTAACGCGTATTTATGGAATTACTTTCCCTAAAAAAGCAGAATTGGATGCACATTTATTGATGCTTGAAGAAGCAAAAAAACGTGACCATAGAAAATTAGGAAAAGAATTAGAATTATTTACTTTTTCTGAAAAAGTAGGAATGGGTTTGCCATTATGGTTGCCTAAAGGTGCCATGTTGCGTGAGCGTTTGGTTCAGTTTTTACAAAAAGCACAAATGGAAGCTGGTTATTTACCAGTGGTAACTCCGCATATTGGACACATAAATTTATACAAAACTTCGGGTCATTATGAGAAATATGGTGCTGATTCATTTCAACCCATAAAAACGCCAAGAGAAGGAGAGGAGTTTTTCTTAAAACCAATGAACTGTCCGCATCATTGCGAAATTTATAAAGCATCGCCAAAATCGTATAAAGATTTACCGGTTCGTTATGCAGAGTTTGGAACAGTTTACCGTTATGAACAAGCAGGCGAATTACATGGTTTAACCCGCGTGCGTGGCTTTACTCAAGATGATGCACATTTATTTTGCCGTCCAGATCAAGTAAAAGAAGAGTTTTGTAAAGTAATTGATTTGGTGCTTTATGTTTTTAAAGCATTGGATTTTAAAGAATTTACCGCACAAATCTCATTGCGCGATCCTGAAAATAAAACCAAGTACATTGGTTCTGACGAAAATTGGGCATTGGCCGAAAGCGCCATCATTGAATCGGCAGCAGAAAAAGGACTAAATACAGTTATAGAATTAGGTGAAGCAGCATTTTACGGACCAAAATTAGATTTTATGGTGCGTGATGCCATTGGTAGAAAATGGCAATTAGGAACCATTCAAGTTGATTATAATTTACCTGAACGTTTTGAATTAGAATATACCGGAAGCGATAATTTAAAACACCGCCCTGTAATGATTCACAGAGCTCCTTTTGGTTCATTGGAAAGATTTGTGGCTGTGTTAATTGAACATTGTGCTGGAAATTTCCCATTATGGTTAACTCCGGAGCCTTTTGCTTTGCTACCAATTAGTGAAAAATATCACGACTATTCACAAAAAGTTTTGGATTTGCTAAAAAAACATGATATTCGCGGCTCATTTGACGACAGAAACGAAAAAATAGGCAAGAAAATTCGTGATGCTGAAACCAAAAAAACTCCGTATATGCTAGTTATAGGCGAACAAGAAATGGCCGAAGACAGTGTATCAGTGCGTAAGCATGGGGGAGAAGATTTGGGTAAAATGAAATTGGAAGATTTTATCATTTATTTAAAAGAACAACTAACAGTAAAAATATAATTAAGATTGGCATTACCACCTAAAAAGAAATCAGGTTACGTACCTGGAGGAAGAAGACTTCCGATGAAACCGGGAGAAGGAGAGTTTAACATCAATATGCAAATTCGTGCAAAAGAAGTACGACTGATTGCAGAAGGAGTTGAGCCAGGTGTATTTTCAATTCAGCGTGCTTTAGAAATAGCCGATGAACAAGAATTGGATTTGGTTGAAATTTCACCAAATGCTGAACCACCTGTTTGTAAAGTAATTGATTACAAAAAGTTTTTGTTTGAACGCAGGAAAAAAGCGAAAGAAGCAAAATCTAATCAAATCAAGCAGGATATCAAAGAAATTCGTTTTGGACCAAACACTGACGACCATGATTTTGATTTTAAATTAAAACATGGAGAAGAATTTTTAAAAGAAGGTCATAAGGTTAAAGCTTATGTGTTTTTTAAAGGTAGGTCAATTGTTTACAAAGAACGTGGCGAAGTTTTGTTATTGCAGTTTGCACAAAAATTAGCTGAATTAGGCAAAGTAGATATGTTGCCAAAATTAGAAGGCAAAAAAATGACTTTAATAATGAGTCCGAAGCCTAAGAAATAAGAAAATCGAAAAGTTGTATAGTATAAAAAGAATCGGAGATTAAAATGCCAAAAGTAAAAACAAACAGCTCTGCTAAGAAGCGCTTTAAAGTGACTCCTAGTGGAAAAATTAAAAGAGGCTCTGCTTACAAGAGTCACATTTTAACAAAAATGTCAACCAAACGTAAACGTAATTTAACCAAAGGTGGTTACATCAGCGAACCAGATATGGGGTTGATCAAAAATTTATTAGGAATAGGTAAGTAGTTGTCAGTTGTCAGTTGTTAGGATTTATTTCTAACAATTTAACAATTAAACAGTACAACCATTTATTTTTCCAAACTCGGTTTCAAATAAGTATAAACCCGAACAAAAGCCCAAAAGAATCACAATAACCGAAGTGATCGCTTAGGTTCAAAAAACTAAATTAAAATTATGCCTAGATCAGTAAATTCAGTAGCCTCAAGAAGGCGCAGAAAAAAACTTCTAAAAATGGCCAAAGGCTATTGGGGAGCAAGAAAAAATGTATTAACCGTTGCAAAACATACGATAGACAAAGGTCTAAACTATGCTTACCGCGATAGAAAAACCAAAAAACGTAATTTCCGTGCACTTTGGATAGTGCGTATAAATGCAGGTGTTAGACAGTATGGTTTAAGTTACAGTCAGTTCATAGGTTTAGCTGCAAAAAGTGGTTTAGCTTTAAACCGTAAGGTTTTAGCTGACTTAGCTATGAACAATCCTGATGCTTTCAAAGCGATTGTTGAAAAAGTAAAATAAATTTTTAAACAACACCGTACAATTTTCGATTAAAAGCCTGCTAGCAATAGCAGGCTTTTTTTATGGTTACTATTTTAGTAACTATCCTTATAGTTATCAAAGCGTTCTAAGGATCAATAATATATCGGAAACGAGTTTGGAGAATCTTTACTCATTTTAAATCCGTGGTCTCTCAGCAATGGCTTGGCTTCAAATTACAGAAAACCATTTTTTGATAAAATTAAAACCAGTTTATCCTATTAAAATTGTATGGTAGCACACGTCAAATGCTTGCGCCAGCGTTTTTTTTTTATCCACGCCCTGAAGGACGTGGCAATTAGACGTGGAAATTTATTGTTATTTTAATTTTAATGGAAAGCTTATATCAAAATCGCTTTCGCTCGATTTTTCAATGGTTTTTGGAACGCCATCATAATGACTTAAAACCATGTTTAATGAACCCAATATAGGAGTAGTAAAACTTTGATTACTTTTAGTGTTTAAGTTAAATGATAATCCAACAGGCAAGGAAGGAATATTGGTATCAAAGTCTAATATTTCTGCTTTTATTTTACTAATTAAATTAGCACTTGGAGTAAAGAAAAACTGATGCGCATTTTTCTCTTCTTCAATGGCATTTGAAACTGTATCGAATGGTGTTTTGGTTTTGTCTAAAATAATAATTTCACATGTATAAATTATTCCAGAATCCAAATTTATAGTATCTATAACTGGTAAATTACCTCCATCTCCATCCAAATCTTCCCATTTATAGTTAAACTGATCATTGGTATTTAATGAATCATTTTGATTGTATCCTTTGATCAAAATGGTAGTTAACACTTCTTGCGGATTAGATGGTAATGGTTGTTTCGGATCTTCTTTTGAACACGATGAAATGGTAAGGATTGTTATAATTGTTATCCCGATAAATCGGGAGTTAAAATATTTTATTGATAAATTGTTTTTTTTCATGATATTTTTTTTGTTTTAAATGTTAAACTTATTTTGTTATTACTTCTGCGAAATTCAGCGAAATCTGCGGGAAAAATTGCCTCCCGATGCATCTGAAGCCTATTGTCCATCGTCCATCGACTATCGTCCATATCAAGAAGCCCTAAAACGGAATACTTAATTTAATAAATACATTCCTTCCAGCATCAAGCGCATAATACCTGTACCTACTCAAATAATCTCGGTAACTGCTGTTCAAAGCATTTTGCATTCCAATACTCCAATTAATTTTTGCTTTGGTAAAATCATTTGCTCCAAAACTAAAATCAACAAGTTGGTAAGCAGCTGGAGCAGTTGTAAAATCTATACCTGCCGGTACGTTTGTTTGCTCAAACACATATTGATGATTGATTTGAATAAATACATTTTTTAGTTTTTTATATTTAGCAATTTGCCAATTGATTCCACTTTGAATGCGATTTGCGGGCATAAATATCAATGGAATATTTCTGCTTAAATCAGTTGCATGTAAAAAGGTGTAAGCCGAATTGATGGTAAAATTCTTTTGTAATTGATAACTTAAATTGGTTTCAAATCCTTGTAAAATTGCATTGGTTTGGGTGTAATTAAACACGGGAAATACACCTCTAAAACTGGTGTTGTAAGTATTACTTGGTAACCTATAAATGAAATTATTAATGACATGATGATAGATACTTGCATCCCATTCAAACTTGTTTTTATTGTATTTAATATTTAATTCAGTGTTATAACTTTGCTCTGCAATTAAATTTGAATTTCCCTGCTCATAGGAAGCCACAGCAGCATGTAAGCCAAGTGCGTATAATTCATTTACACTTGGCGCTCGCCAGGCAGTGCTTATATTTCCTGTAATTTTTAAATATGTGTTTACCAAATAAGTTAAACCCAATGAACCGGAAGCATTTTGGTAATTCAAGTCATTGCTCTGCACCTCATTATTTACGTTAATGTACCTTGTAAAATTGATCCAATCGTAACGAATTCCACCTTCGGCTTGCCAATGTTTTTTATTCCATTTTTCAATGATATAAACCCCATAATTATTACTGATAAAATTAGGAATAAAGAACTGCTTTCCCGTGGCATAATTTCCTTGATTGGATAAACTAACTCCAATTATTCCTTTAAAACCAGCAAACTTTTTATGTTCATATTTTACCGAAATTTGATTGGTAGTTAAAGTTAAATCATAAGCAGGTTTGTCTTTTAAATCGCTGTTCATGCTCAAAAAACTCAATACATCAAATTCCTTTCTGTTGTTTATTTGTTGGCTTAAGTCAACACTTATTTTACTTGAATTTTTAAATAGATACAAGTATTTTACAGCATTTATTAAATGTGTAACTTCCTGTTTTGGTCTTCCAATATCATATGTAAAATCTTTGATAATACTGGGTTTTCCATTAGCAATGGTGTTTTGTAAATCGCTCACATTATGAACATGTGCAGCGCGTAAAATCCCCAAACTCGATTGGAAATAACTGAAGGAATATTCGATGCTACTATTTTTAAATTTGTATTGCACAGCAGAACCCAAATCAAATTCAGCAAAGGCGGTATTACTTAATACATATTCAGGAGTTTTTGAATCGCCAGCTTTTCTGTAACTAGCTTGAAAACGCCAGCTTAAGTTTTGTTTTTTTAAATGATTGCCTTCCAAAAATAAGCTGTTTGCTACTTGCCAATTATTGCTAAATCCACTTAAACTATAAGTACCCGAAAATCCATTTTGTTGTTTAAAATCCTTTGCCGAAATTTTAATAACACCACCAATTGCTTCAGGACCATATTGCAAGCTACTTGCCCCTTTAATTACTTCTAATTTATTTATTGCAAAAGGATCTATTTCTGGACCATGGTCGGCACCCCAGTTTTGCCCTTCTTGTTTTATTCCATTATTTAAAACCGTAACCCTATTGCTATGCAAACCTCTAATAACAGGTTTTGAAATACTGGGTCCGCTATTTAAAAGCGTAACACCAGCCATGTTTTTAAGCATATCGCCCATGGTTTGTCCACGTAAAATATCAAGTTTTTTAGCATCTAAAACAGCATGATTTTGTAAGCTATATTCCGATATGGATAAATTTTTATCGGTAGCAATGATTACATCATGTAAGTGATTTTCTTCAGATGGAAGTTCCACTTTTAACGTTCCATTCAACGGAACTTCTATGTTTAATAAAGCAGGATGATATCCCAAATAATTTATTGACAATTGGTGTTTACCCACTAAAACATTGGTTATTTCAAATATTCCATTTTCGTTAGAATAGGTTATTTTTTTTGTTGGAATCAAAATAACTGTAGCATTTATCAAAGGTTTTTTGGACACACTATCAGTTATAATTCCTTTAATTATAAATGTTTGTTTTTGCTGAGCAATGGCGTTGTTTATAAATATAAAAAACCAAAAAGTCAAAGCAAAAAATGCAAATGATTTCATTGAATTAAATAATAAGAAAAGATGAATAATGTGCTTGATGAAGCACGAACGATTAAACTATATAGTTTTTATAAAAGTGTATGACTTTGTTGAACTTGTTTATGTAAACATGTAGTTCAATATATTTTGAACCACATAGAAACAAAGTGTTAATTCTGCTATAAATTTCAATTATAGGAAGGAGGCAATGAAATAATGAGATTGCTTCTTTCCTTGCAATGACGAACAAGAACAAACCAAATACTTTACATAATAATATAGTTTCTTAAACAAAAAGGCGGTAGGGTGGACCTTTATTATTTAAAAGTATGGTAAACTCATTTTGAATATTTACTATTTTCAGTTTAAAATAATGAGTTTTGAAAAGAGATATAAAGTTAAAAAGATTACTGTTTAGTGTAATGTTTTTTATAAAATGATATTGACTGGTAAAACATTTTTCATGACTTTCGGCCAAATGCTGTTTGTGTTGGCAATGATTTATTATACTATCAATACAAAAATTTTCATCTAATTTACAATGATGATTTTCTGTATTTTTGGAAGCCATTGCCACATAATGAATATCCTCAAAATGCTTATGGAATGCATGAAAAGGAATAATTGTAGCTATAAAAATAACTACCATTACCAAATGACAATATGTAAGAATTGCTTTCAATTAAAGTTTTCAAATTTAGTTTAATTGTATTGACAACAAATAAAAAAAGCGAACTAAATTTTAGTTCGCTTTTTTGTTATTTAATTATAATAAATTACGTCTTTACAAATTTTGATTCGAATTTGAATTTTTCGAAATTAATTAATTTATTTACCTAAACTTTTTGCTAAAGCAGCCTTTAAAAACCTCACAAATAAAGGATGTGGATTTAAAACGGTACTTTTATATTCGGGGTGAAATTGTACCGCAACAAAATAAGGATGCGATTTAATTTCAACTATTTCGGCTAATTTAGTTTCTGGATTGATACCAGTGATGCTTAAACCATTTTTCTCAAAGTCTTTTTGAAACTTATTATTAAACTCAAAACGATGACGATGGCGTTCAGTAATTTTAGATTTTTCGTATGCTTTGTAAGCTCTGCTATCTTTACTTACTTCGCACGTATATGAACCCAAACGCATGGTTCCACCTTTGGCGGTTATGTTTTTTTGGTCAGCCATCATATCAATCACAGCATGTGTAGTTTCAGGATTCATTTCGGTGCTATGTGCATCTTTCCATCCTAATACATTTCTTGCAAATTCAATTACAGCCATTTGCATTCCTAAGCAAATTCCAAAGAAAGGAATATTGTTTTCACGCACATATTTTATGGCAGTAATTTTTCCTTCTATTCCTCTGTCGCCAAAACCAGGAGCTACCAATACGCCATCTAACTCGCCTAATTTTTGAGCTACATTTTGTTCCGATATTAATTCACTGTGAATATACTGAACCCTAACCCTACATTCAATGGCAGCGCCTGCATGAATAAATGCTTCTATGATTGATTTATAAGCATCAGGTAATTCCACATATTTACCTACTAAACCAATTTGTAATTCATTTTTAGGATTTTTATGGCGGGTTAAAAACTGTTTCCAACTGTCTAATTCTGGTTCAGTTTTAGCCGAAAGTTTTAAGCGACTTAAAGTGATTTTATCTAATTTTTCCTTTAACATCATCAAAGGAACATCATATATGGTTGGTACGTCTAAGGCTTCAATCACTGCATCTGGCGTAACATTACAGAATAATGCCAATTTACGTTTCTGCTCTTTGCTAATAGAATGTTCGGTTCTGCAAACTAATATATCGGCTTGCAAACCACTTTCTAATAATAGTTTTACAGAGTGTTGGGTTGGCTTAGTTTTTAGTTCTTTGGTAGACGATAAATAAGGTAAAAGTGTTAAGTGAATTACTAAACAATCTTCGTCTTTTAACTCCCAATGTAACTGACGAACTGCTTCAATATATGGCAAAGACTCAATATCGCCAACGGTTCCACCTATTTCTGTAATTACTATTTCGTACTCACCAGTTTCGCCTAATAATTTTATTCTACGTTTTATTTCATCGGTAATATGAGGCACCACTTGTACCGTTTTTCCCAAATAGGCACCTTGACGTTCTTGGTTAATTACATGCTGATAAATTTTACCAGTAGTAACGTTATTGGCTTGCGAAGTTGGTACGTTTAAAAAACGTTCGTAATGGCCTAAATCCAAATCGGTTTCAGCACCATCTTCAGTAACATAACATTCGCCATGTTCGTAAGGATTTAAAGTTCCTGGATCCACGTTGATGTATGGATCTAGTTTTTGGATGGTAACTGAATAGCCTCGGGCTTGTAATAATTTGGCTAATGAAGCAGCAATAATGCCTTTACCTAACGATGAAGTAACTCCGCCTGTAACAAAAATATATTTGGTTTGCATGGTTTTGGGTTTTATAAAATACAGCTAAACCATTTACTTAAAACCAATTAATAGGAATTCCGTAAATAGAAATGTGTCTTTACGGATGGCAAATATAGGTTAAACTATTTCATATTTCTTTTGATGTTATTCATGTTTTTTCAACAAATGATAATTGGCAATTAGCAATAAGCAATATTATATTAAACAATAAATCAATTTAACAATTAAACATTCCAAATATTTTCCTTAATATTGATAAATGAAAAGGCTACTAATATTACTTAATTTAATTGACTCTAAAATTTCTATAATTACTCCGGAAAATATAGCATCAATTCAAGTAGCAGAAAATATTGGAATGTTATTAGAA
>CAIUQQ010000366.1 GCA_903901345.1 uncultured Bacteroidota bacterium
AAAAAAAAAAAAAATGGTAGGTAGTAGGAAATTCAATTTAATTAGTTTATGGTTGTTTTGTAATTCAATAATAATAATCTGCTTTATGTCAACTAATAAATATAATTTACGTTTTAAAGCATTAGCAATAATATTGTTTACTACTAGTAAATTATTATTTTCTCAACAGCAATATCATAATTCTTTTTTAAAATTAAGTTTTGGGTATTCTTTAGGATTAATGCACCAACAAAACAATAATAATTTCAAAAATACTATGAATGGTCTTAACTTAGGATTTATATCAACAAAAAAAATAAAAGAAAAATATAGTTTCAATTTTGGTATTTATTATTCTGTAAGAAATACAAGCAATTATATTAATTCAATAAACCATATATCAAATTGGAGTGGAGGTCCTGAAATAACAAAAGTTAATTTAAAGACATCTTTAAACCTTGAATATATAGAACTACCTCTTTTTATAAAAAGACACTTTAAAAACAAATGCTCTTTAGGATTAGGTTTGAATTTAAGTTATTTAATTAATGCTAAACTAAATCAAGAAGTGTTAGGCAAATATGCGATTGCTAAATACCCTCTTGCAGATGAAGATTTTACAGCTTCAATAAAATATGTGTATAGTATAAAAAACTATCAATCCACATCTGCATTTACAAAAGGAAATTTTGCGCCATTTTTTAATTTTGGACTTGCTTTAAGTGATAGATTAGATATTGAATATTTCATAGGATATGATATAGTAGCTAATCCAAAATTAGAATATAAATTTAATGATTACAATTTATTTAATAACAATATAGTACTAACCTTTAAACTAAAAAAACAATGAAATCAATTAGAAAAAATTTAAATCTAATTACTTTTTGCCTGCTTGTTAGCATATTTGGCTGTAAAAGTAACAAAACAATTGACATTACTGAAAAACGAGATATTCAGTTAAAAGCGACCGGAGTAATTGGAAAAAAAGCAAGTTGTGTATGTACGGCAGGGTACTTTAATTCTTTTTGTAGTCCATGTGTGAGTTCTAATTTAATGATGGGTACTGATGTGGCAAGATATAAAATAACTTGGGATATCTGCGAAACTCAGGACCCTTTCGCAGATCCTTTATGCAGAAAAAGTGGTCAATCAAATTTTACCTCCTATGCTACCTTTTGTTATGGTGTTCCTACCCCGCCTAGTTACGATAACTGTAATTTAATGATGGAAATTGATGCTTTACCTAGCTGTATCGGATGTATAACTACTACTTTTCCATATTGTGTTTCATTAACTGCAAGATGCAGCAGCACAAATGGAAATGACTACCATGTTTATCTTGACGATAATGATCCAAACACACCAGCAATAGTGGAATATCAATACACCATAAATAGGGATGAAACTAAAATAAAATTATGCTGTACAAAAACTAATGCATCTGGTCAAGTAAATACCTATTGCTGTACTGGTTTTATGATTTACGCCCCATAAAATGAAATTACTATTATTAATAATCATTCTAATAATTTCTCCAAATATAATGTGGAGTCAAAATTATCATCTTTCAATAAAAACGGGTTTTTCACATTCAACACAAGCGGCCAATATATCACCAGTGGCTCACATAAGACCAATTGAAAAAAGTATTCAAAGTGTATTTATAAATATTCAATATACTTTTCCAATAAAAAAAAATGAATTAAATGTAGGATTACAATTAATTGAAAAAGGATATAGAACTGAATACGATATCAATGAAAATAATCTTTTCGAACACACTGATTACCAAAATAGCTTAAGTTATATAGAATTGCCTATAAATTACCTGTGGGTTAGAAAAAAAATTAATTTTATTACTGGTGTAATTTTTTCATATATGTATGACTGTAATTATAGAATAAAACAAACTGGAATAAATTATGGAAATCCAAATATAATTTTTGCAACTAACTTTTCTGACACTTATAATATAAAAAATGTTAGATATAATGATTTAGATTTTGGTGTAAATATGGGCTTTTCAAAAGTAATATATGAAAACATAGAACTAGAACTTACAGCACAAAAACACTTTATAAGAATTGACAAATTGCGTCAAAGAGATTTAATTTATAACACCTCATTATTATTGGGAATAAGATATTATTTTTTGTGAAACTTGACTTAAAGCTGCTCAATTTGAGCAGCTTTTTTTATTTCCTAATTCTTTAGCATGTTCGCTGTAATTTCGTCCTACACAAAGTATTTTCATTTTAAATTCTTAAATATATTTTAGTGCGAATATATTTTAAAATTGAAATATTCTGATTGTAAAATTATTTACAAAAATCATTCAACATCATTGCAAATACTTATTACTTTGCACCGCATTTGAATAATCACGTAAAAATATTAGCGGAAATTTGTAGCCAATTTGGAATTGAGCATGCAGTTATTTGTCCAGGTTCGCGCTCTGCACCATTGGTTTTTGCTTTTAACAGAAACAAAAACATAAAAACTTATTCCATTATTGATGAAAGAAGTGCAGCATATATAGCATTGGGTATGGCGCAACAATTGCAAAAACCTGTTGCTTTAATTTGTACCAGTGGCACTGCTGCATTGAATTTTTATCCTGCCATTGCGGAAGCATTTTACCAAAAAATTCCTTTAGTGATTTTAACAGCTGATAGACCTTTGGAGTTGTTAAATCAGCAAGATGGACAAATGATTAACCAAGTAAATGTATTTGGAAATCATGTAAGAGGAAGTTTAAATTTTGATTCGATACTTCGCACTTCGCACTCCGAACTTCGCACTTTTTTAAATAAATCAATGTTTCCTGTGATGGGTCCGGTTCATATCAATATGCCTTTAGTGGAACCGCTGTACGAAAATTTGGAGGAAGAAATTGTAATCGAAAACCATGAAAAACCTTTAAATATTTTTGGTGATTTTAATAATAAAAATATCATTGATGCGCTGCAACAAACTCAGAAACGAGTTATTATAGTTGGACAAAATTTACCTGATCAAGAACTATTAGCAACTTTTAAAGAATTAGCACAAAAAGGTTTTGCCATTTTAGCTGATGTAGTTTCTAATCAGCACGAAAGTTCAGTGTTGAAGCATTTCGATTTTTTAGTTTCTCAAGCCAATATTGAAACATTACAAGTTTTAGAACCTGATTTTATAATCAGTTTGGGAGGACCAGTATTATCAAAGGCTTTGAAACTTTGGTTAAAGAAACAAAAACCAAAATATCATTTTAGAATTCAACAAGATGAAACATTGGTTGACACATACAACAACGTTACTGAATATATTTTTGGTGATAATAATGAAGTGCTGAAAAGTATTAAAGATGTAGAATTTCCAAGTTCCACTTATACTGAAAATTTGGAATTAATGGAGCTAAAATCGCAAAGAAAAATTGCTGAATTTATCAATCAAAATAATGGTGTATTCAATGAATTTGTAACAGTGAACTTTGTATTGAAAAATTTACCTCAAAATAGTCAATTACAAATTGCGAATAGCACTGCCATTCGTTATGTAAGTTATTTGGGTTTGCCTGATAACAATATAACTGCATTCTGCAATAGAGGAACAAGTGGCATTGATGGTTGCACCTCTACCGCCATTGGCGCAGCTAACATGACCAATGAAATTGTAACTTTAATAACTGGTGATTTGGCATTTTTTTATGATAGAAATGCATTTTGGAATAATTATGTTCCAAACAATTTACGGATTATTTTGCTAAATAATCATGGAGGTGGAATTTTTAATTTAATTGACGGACCAAATAGTCAACCTGAATTAGAAGAATTTTTCTTGACTAAACACAAATTGAATGCAAAAAATTTAGCAGCTGAAAACGGATTGAGTTATAATCTTTGTAAAAACAATGATGAGTTTGCAAATGCATTAGCAACATTTTATGATGTTTCGGAACAAGCTAAAATAATAGAGTTAAGTTTTGATATGGATAAAAGTGCTGCCATTTTCAAAGCATTTAAGAAGATAGAATTATAGACCATGGTCCATAGACGATAGACCATAGTTGATAGACGATGGAAAATAAGCAATGGGCAATGGGCAAAGGTGTCATCCTGAGCAAATACCGATAGCTATCGGTAGAAGGAGTATATAAGTAAAAGACAAAATTGAAGAAAAAAGAATAACTAATAATAAAATATATGACAAGTAAATATAACTGGACTACACTTAAAGAATACAAAGAAATTTTGTTTCAATACTATGAAGGTATTGCCAAAATAAGCATTAACCGACCACATGTTCACAATGCATTTACACCTTTAACGGTGCAAGAAATGAGTGAGGCAATGGAATTGGCTCGCCAAAATACGGATGTTCGCGTAGTGATTTTAACTGGCGAAGGCGGAAAAGCTTTTTGCAGTGGTGGCGATCAAAGTGTGCGTGGACATGGTGGATACGTAGGTGATGATGGAATTCCTCGTTTAAACGTGTTGGATTTACAAATGCAAATTCGTAGAATTCCAAAACCCGTAGTGGCCATGGTAGCTGGTTATGCAATTGGTGGTGGACATGTATTGCATGTAATTTGCGATATTTCTATTGCAGCTGAAAATGCGAAATTTGGACAAACTGGACCAAAAGTTGGAAGCTTTGATGGTGGATTTGGAGCTGGTTATTTAGCAAGAGTTGTTGGTCAAAAGAAAGCAAGAGAAATTTGGTTTTTATGTGATCAATACAATGCGCAAGAAGCATTAGATATGGGCTTAGTGAATAAAGTTGTTCCTTTAGAAATATTGGAAGATGAAACCATAAAATGGTGTCAAAAAATGATAGAGAAAAGTCCGGTTGCTTTGCGAATGATCAAAGCAAGTTTCAATGCAGAATTAGATGGCCAAGCGGGAATTCAAGAACTAGCTGGTAATGCTACTCTGTTATATTATATGAGCGATGAAGCCAAAGAAGGCAAAAACTCTTTCTTAGAAAAACGAAAACCAGATTTTAGTAAATTTCCAAAGTTTCCTTAATAGTTTTTCCCGCTGATAGCGCAGAATTTCGCAGATAAATTATTTATTTTTTCCTCGAAATTTGTTCCTTAAAAAAATAAAATTTCCTTTGCTTTAAATGATTGTAAAAACCAAAATATCACTTAAACCTTATAACACATTTGGTATTGATGTAAATGCAGCTGATTTTATTGAAATAAATTCAATAGAAGGCTTAAAATTTATTATTGAAACCTTTGATTTAGTGAACCGACATACTTTAGTAATTGGTGGTGGAAGTAATATTTTATTGACCAAAAACTACGATGGCTTGGTTTTAAAAATGGCTATATTAGGTATTGAAAAAGTTAGTGAAGATGCTGAACATGTTTATATCAAAGCCATGGCAGGCGAAGCTTGGCATCAGTTTGTGTTGTATTGTGTAAATAATAATTATGCTGGAATAGAAAATCTTTCGCTTATTCCTGGTTGTGTGGGTGCTGCACCCATGCAAAATATTGGCGCTTATGGAGTAGAAATAAAAGATACTTGCTTTGAAGTGGAAGCTTATAATGTTGAAACCAATGAGCAAAAAATATTTTCGAACGCTGAATGTAAATTTGGTTATAGAGAAAGTATTTTTAAGCACGAAGCAAAAGGAAAATACATCATTACTTCAGTTACTTTTAAATTATTAAAACAAGCCAAAGTAAACGTTTCTTATGGTGCTATTCAAGATGTATTGCGCAGTAAAAATATAGAAAATCCAACTATAAAAAATGTAAGTGATGCGGTAATCTCCATCCGTGAATCAAAATTACCAAATCCGAAAGTATTGGGAAATGCAGGAAGTTTTTTCAAAAATCCTGAAATACCAACCGAAGAATATTTGAGTTTAAAAGAAAAATTTCCAGCAATAGTTGGTTATAAAACCAGTGAAACAAATACCAAATTAGCAGCAGGATGGTTAATAGAACAATGCGGCTGGAAAGGCAAAGTAGTTGGAAATACTGGTTCTCACAAAGACCAAGCATTGGTTTTGGTTAATTATGGAAATGCTACTGGCAACGAAATTTGGAAACTAGCCATGCAAATTCAAGAATCTGTTTTTGAAAAATTTGGAGTAACGATTATTCCTGAAGTGAATGTGATTTGAGATTTGTAGGAAAAAAAGGAGCCACAGATTGCACAGATTGCACAGAAAAATTAACCGCAAAGGGCACAAAGATTTACGCAAAGGACGCAGAGGAAATTGTATAAAATGTTGGCTAGAAAGCTAATAACAGAAATTTTTAAATTTAATTGTAAATTTTAAAACCTAATATTGTGTGATGTCAAAACAAAATATCTTAAAAACAATAATTGTAACAATAATTGTCAATGCAATATTTGTTTATGTTAGTTACTTATCATATGGGAAATTCAAACTTTCAATTTTGCATATAATATTTGGTTTACTTCCACTTATTTTAATAAGACGAAGAAATAAATAACTATTTCAGCCATAATTTGATGTAAGCGAGGACGCCAACATCGTTAGTAAAATTTTCCCTTATATAACTTTGTCAAAGTTTAAAACTTTGACAAAGTTTCCCAAAATTAATTAGTGAAATCTGTGGCTAAAACTATTTTGTTTCCCAAAACCTATGCTGTTTGGTTTCGTTAAATACAAAAGTCAAAATATTTTTATCGTCTTCGGTCAATTCCAAACTTCTGCGTTTATAAACAGCTTCCGCAGTTTTGAAGAATTTATTGATTACAAAAGTGTCAAAACCTTGTGCGCCACCCCAAGCAAAATCGGGAATGAAGTTACGAGGGAATCCAGCACCAAAAATATTTGCGCCCACTCCTACTACTGTTCCTGTATTAAACATAGTATTGATACCACATTTAGCGTGATCGGCCATGATTAAACCACAAAAAGTTAAGCCGGTTTTTTCAAATTTTTGTTTTTCATAACTCCACAATTTTACTTCATCATAGGTGTTTTTTAAGTTGGAGTTATTGGTGTCAGCGCCCATATTTACCCACTCTCCTATTACTGCATTGCCCACAAATCCATCATGACCTTTATTGCTATAAGCAAAAAATACAGCATTATTTACTTCACCACCTACTTTACAATGCGGACCAACAGTAGTTGGACCATATATTTTAGCATCCATTTTTAAGCCAGCATGTTCGCCTAATGAAAACGGCCCACGTATTTTACAACCTTCCATTACTTCGGCATCCTTGGCTATATATATTGGACCAGCAGTTGCATTTAAAATACTACATTCTACAATGGCACCTTCTTCCAAAAATACATTATCAGGATGGATAACTTGGTTGGTTGATGAAATGGGTTGTGATTTTCTGCCAGCTGTTAAAAACTTAAAATCTTCTTCAATGGCTTGTCCATTCAATGAAAAAATATCGTAACTGAATTTGATATGAATAAAGTTTTCTGCTTTTGATTCTATCAATTCAAATTGCGTGGCTATGTTTTTAAAATCAATAGCGAGGGCGCTTTTAAAGGCAAGCATTACTTCATTTTTATATAAAGCTTGTCCCATTTGAAGGTTTAAAATTTCGTTGATTAAATCTTCATTCGGACAAATACTTCCATTGATAAAAACATTTTCATTTTGCAAAGCAATGGGAAACTTATTTTGCAAATAATCCATTGTTAAATAAGAAACTGTTGATTTTAAATGTTTTTCCCATTTTTCAGCAATGGTTAAAATACCTATTCTAATATTTGCAACGGGCCTAGTAAAAGTTAAAGGTAATAGGTTTTGTCTGTCAGTTGGATTATCGAATAATATGTAATTCATGGCGTAAAATTATAAAAAATAAAACTGAAATCAGCTAAAAATAAAAAAGCCTCCCAAATTGGAAGGCTTTAAATATTGAAAAAATAAATAAATTATTTCTTTCCGTAACGTTTTTGAAACTTGTCAATACGACCAGCTGTATCAATTAACATATTTTGTCCTGTAAAGAAAGGATGTGATTTTGAAGAAATCTCAACTTTAAAAAGTGGATATTCAACACCATCTTCCATTGTAATTGTTTCCTTTGTTTCTACTGCTGAACCAGTTACAAAAGTATAACCATTACTCATGTCTTTAAATGCAACTTTTCTATAATTTTCTGGATGAATTCCTGCTTTCATTTTATTTGTTATTTTGGAGTGCAAAAGTAATTTTTTTTGAAATAAAAGCAAATATATTTTTCAAAAAAAAACTTTTTACTATTTAGCCTAACAAAATTCCAATTCAATTTCAGTAAAATTGTGTTCGGAATCCTTTTAAGTTTAAATATATTTGCCCATTAAAAACTTAAACTGTGAAAACAAAAGTACTTCATCATTCCGATATTGAAAAAATAATTAAGCGAATGGCTTATCAAATTTATGAAAATAATTTTGGCGATAAATACATTACACTAGTTGGCATCAGTTCAAGAGGTTTTGAAATAGCAAAACTTTTACAAAACGAATTAGATTTAATAAGTAATTTAAAATCAATTTTATTAGAAATTACTATTGAAAAAGAAAATCCATCGGTTGATACAACGGTTATAAAACCTTTAAAATTTGAAATAAAGGGAACTGTAGTTATTGTTGATGATGTATTAAATACAGGAAGAGCAATGGTATACGCATTGTTACCATTTTTAAGCTTAAAAGCACCTAAAATACAAGTGGCGGTTTTAGTAGATAGGAACCATAAAAAATTTCCTATTGCCGCTGATTACACTGGCATACAATTAAACACTACTTTTCAAGAACATGTAAGTGTTGAAATAAATAAGAAAAAACAATTGGATGTTTATTTACAATAAGGCACAAAAAAAACGCTTCTAAAATTAGAAGCGTTTTTTTTGTGATTACAGCTTGTTAATTACTTAACTTTAGCTTGTAAATTAGCACCTGCTTTGAATTTAACAACCTTTTTTGCAGGGATGTTAATTTCAGCACCAGTTTGAGGATTACGTCCTTTACGAGCAGCACGTTTAGTTACTGAAAATGTTCCAAAACCAACTAAAATTACTTTGTCGTTTTTCTTTAACGCACCTTGAGTTGACAACATGAAAGCATCTAAAGCAGCAGCAGCTTGAACTTTAGTAGTACCGGCAGCTTTTGCCATTGAATAGATTAAATCTGATTTGTTCATATTTTTATTTTTTTAAAGTTTTGCATAACGAAATTAGCGATACAAATGAAAAAGTCAAGCGTTGCCTCATTTTTTTTAATAAAAATATAAAAATAAATTTTCACACATTATCAACATTGCAATATTTTACTTGTAAAACACAGCAATTATCAACTAAAAAAAACTATTTTAATAGCTTTATTTACAAATGATTGCACTGTTTCTTGTGGTATATTAAATGAGTAGTGTGCTTGCTCAAAAAAGGGGGTTCTTATACGCAACAATTCTTCTATTTTTTTTTCAATATTATCCTTTTCAAGGCCTAAAAACATCGGTCTTTGCCTTTTTGAGTTCAAAATCCTATCCAATAAAAGCCCAATTGTACCATTTAAATAAAAAGAAATTCCATTTTCATTTATCAAATTCATATTATTATTATAACATGGTGTACCGCCACCACAACTAATAACTACATTATTCATAACTATGGTTTTTAATAAATATTTATGTTCTAAATCTCTAAAATATTCTTCCCCTTTTATATGAAAAATATCTTCAATACTAAGTTTTTCATTTAGCTCAATTAATTTATCTAAATCAACAAAAGTATATTGAAAAGCCTTGGCAATTTTTTTTCCCCAAGTCGATTTTCCTGAACCAGGCATTCCTACTATATATATTCTTTGATTTTTGATAATTTGAAGTGTAAAGTATGAATAAAAAAGTATGCCCTTTGACTTATATCAGGACAACATGATTTTACAAATTATTTCATGTAACGAGTTACAATATCATAAGTAGGGAAGTTATATGCACTCCATTTTTTTACCACTACACTTCCTTTCATTAACACCAAACCTGGGTTAGAGCGAACCATCGATTTTAAAGGAACATTATCAACTGTGTAGTATTGAAAAGCAAGTTGATTTTGATGGCGGTATTCTTCTAATTTATCAGGTGAAGTAGCTGTTAAAGCCCAAAATTCTTTCTGATCTTTTTTACAATCATCGGCTAATAATGCCATTTGTTTTTCTAAACCCACTCTTCCACCGTCCACTGTTAATTGAACAAGAATAAGTTTGTAACCTTTATTGGCAAATAAACTATCGGTGTAATTATTGCCATTTGCATCAGTTAAACTAAAATCGTGAATTGGTGGCTTACAGCCTTCACGAACTACTTTGTCTTTTCTATCAATAAATTTATAGTTAGTATCACTAGGAATATTATTCATATCAAACTCTTCTTTTACTCCATTTTTTTCGTAAATAAATACCATTACCACTGAATCAACGGGAGAACCTGGAGGGCAAACCATTTTTTCTTGAATGTTATTTCCAATTTTATATGGTAAAAAATCTTTGATTGGTAAAAACATATAAGTATAAAATGTAAAGAAAGTTACTACCAAAAATGCAACTGATAATGCAATGTTTTGCAAAGCAAATTTCATTAAAGGTTTGATATGTTTTTGTCCAAAGAATATAAATAAAATAAGCACCAACAATACCAAATCTTTATAAAAAGATTCAATAGGTTTTAGTTTCACCGCATCGCCAAAGCAGCCACAATCAGTAACCTTATGAGTGATGGCAGAATAACCTGTTAAAATGGTAAAGAAAACAATCATTAAAAGCAACAACCAAGCATTAAGTTTGTTAAATGCTCCCAATAAAAGTGCAACGCCACTAATTATTTCAAAAATACAGATGAACATGGACAATGCCACTGCATAAGGAATAAAAACAGGCATGTTAAATACCTCAAAATATTCTACTAATTTATAACTGAAACCAAGTGTGTCGTTGGCTTTAATTAAACCTGAAATAATAAATAATACGCCTACAAAAATGCGGCTAATTTGTGTGATGATTTTCATTTTTTTATATTGTTATAGTGTTGGATTGTTATCCCGATACATTGGGAGTTAGATAATTAAATTACGAGGCTAGTGGCCAGGTGCTAATTTTATTAAAGCAAAAATTGAATAATTTATCATATCCATTAAATTACTTTCTATGCCTTCGCTGGCAATTGTTTTTCCTTTATTGTCCAATATTTGTTTCATTCTTTGAACCCTCATTAACATCATATCGGTAAAAGTAGTTACCAACATATTGCGCCAAACTTCACCATAATCGTGGTTTTTTTCTTCCATTAAAGTTTTGGTTTGAAACACATATTTATCGTAAAGTTTTTCAATTACATTAATGTCTAAATCCATTTCTTTACTTTCTGCAAGTTCTAATTGAATTAAACCCATGATACAATAGTTAATAATGCCCATAAATTCAGGTTCTATTCCTTCATTGACCATCATCGTTCCATTGTCTTCTATGGTTCTAATTCTATTTGCTTTTATATAAATTTGATCTATGATACTACTGATGCGCATAATTCGCCATGAAGTACCGTAATCAGCATTTTTATTTATAAATACTGCTTTACATTTAACAATTACAGCATCATATTGATTGGAAGTTTTATTCATTCTTTTTGTTTTGTAAAAATATATTTTTAAAAGCTATGCATGAAAAATACCATTTGCCAATAGCAATTTTTATATTGCGCAAAAATAAACACCTAACCGACATTGCAAACTTTTAAATCTAAAAAAACTATTAATTGTAAAGGAAAGCTTATAAACCTTGATAAACCAAGGGTTATGGGAATTTTAAATATTACCACAGACAGCTTTTTTGATGGTGGTAAATACAATTCAATTGATAATGCCTTGTTTCAAACCGAAAAAATGTTGTCCGATGGCGCCACATTTATTGATATTGGTGCGCAAAGTACACGACCTGGTGCAGACATGATTGGAGCAGAAGCTGAACTCAAATTTGCCATTCATGCCATTGAAAATATTTTACAAAGATTTCCTGAAGCCATCATTAGCATTGATACTTTCAATGCCAAAGTAGCTCACGAAGCCATTGAAGCTGGTGCTGCTATTATTAATGATATTTCGGCAAGTGATGACGATGAACAAATGTTCCATACCGTTATTCAACATCAAGTACCTTATATTATGATGCATAAAAAAGGGAATAGTAAAACCATGCAACAAAATCCAACTTATAATAATGTTTTGTTGGAGGTGATTGATTATTTTGTTCCAAAAGTTGAATTTTTAAAACAAAATGGCGTAGCCGATATCATCATTGATCCAGGTTTTGGTTTTGGGAAAAACATGGAAAATAATTACACCTTGTTGAATAAATTGGATAGATTCAAAATTTTCGAATTACCCATTTTAGTAGGATTTTCGAGAAAGAAAATGATTCAAAATATCATCAATGAACCAGCAGAAAATGCTTTAAATGGAACTACTGTGGCCAATACCATTGCGCTGATGAAAGGTGCAAAAATACTGAGAGTTCATGATGTAAAAGAAGCGGTGGAAGCAGTGAATATTTTTGAAAAGATGGGGAATTAATTTTGGATGTTATCCCGATACATCGGGATTGAATGCTGAATGAATAAGCAAAAAATAACAATCTATCATTTCAACACATTCAACAATTAAAGCTTCCAACAATTCAACTACAAAACCATACAACTTAATTAACCATTCAACTTTCAAACTTTTTTCCGTAAACTTGCCCAATAAACAATGGAAATATTAACCTATAAATTTAGTTGGATAAACCTTATTGACATTTTGTTGGTGGTGGCTATTGCCTGGCAATTATTTGTTAGGCTAAAAGGCAGTTTGGCATTTAATATTATGATTGGTTTACTTACCCTATATGCTTTTTGGTGGGTGGTAAAATATTTTGAAATGCCTTTATTAGAAACCATTTTAGGTGGTTTTGCTAGGTTTGGTGTGGTGGCAGTTTTAATTGTTTTTCAACAAGAAATTAGGCGCTTTTTATTGATTATTGGAAGGAATTCTTTTTTAGGTGAAAACAAAAAATGGTGGCATATTTTTCCTTGGATGTGGAAATTAGATGAAAACGATGAACTAGATTTTGAAACCATTGTAGATGCTTGTCAGGTATTAGCCGAAACTAATACGGGTGCTATTATTATTTTTCCAAAAACAAGTGAAATGCGTTTTTTAGCAGCAAGTGGTGAAACCATAGATGCGCAAATTACCAAACGATTAATTTTAACCATCTTTAACAAAAACAGTCCTTTGCACGATGGTGCTATGATTATTGCCAAGGGCAAAATAAAAGCTGCAAACTGTGTATTGCCCGTTAGTGATAATCCTGATATGATAAATAAATTTGGATTACGTCACTTAGCTGCAATTGGAATTACAGAACAAACAGACGCCATTTGTTTAGTTATTAGCGAAGAAAGTGGCTTAATAAGTTTTGTAAAAGAAGGTAAAATTAAAGAAGCCATTGACCGAGAATTACTCATTGACTTACTTCATAAAGAACTTAAACCGAAGGGTTGAGAAGTTGATTTATTGAATTGTTGATTAAATTGGTTGGTTGGTTAACTTGTCTTTTGCCAATTGGCTCACTTCGCATTTTTGTCATTCCGAAATCCGCATTTTTTTATTCCTCTAATATGCTGTCTTTGTTGATTGATTCCAAAAACTCTTCATCTGTTTTGCCTAAGTTTTCAATTGAAAGTTTAGCATCTTCTGTTAATTCGCTATTCGGGTATTTTTGTAAAAACAGATTATAATAAACGCGTGCTTGTTCAAAGTCGTTTAAATTGTTTTCGTAACTAAAAGCTATTGAAAACAACGCTTGTTCGCAAAATTTAGAATTGGGATACGTTTTAATTAATTTTTCAAAAAAACCAATTCCTTCTTTTGCTTTATTTAAAATACTACTTCTTTGCGCAGCTTTAAATAAAAACTCAGGTGCACGCTCATCATCAGGATATTTTTCAACGAAGGAAGCATAGTTCCAATACAAATCAGAAATTTGTGTAATGCTAAAAGCACTGTCACTGTTTTCTAGTTTTGTAATTTGTTCAATCATTTTTTCCTTTGGCGATTGACAAGCATAAACAATTGAAATGGCACAAATTAATATAAATATTCTTTTCACTTTAATGGATTTTTAGTGCTACAAAGAAAATGATGAAACATTAAACTATTTTGTTAATTTTTACACAATTTTTATTAGGTTGCGCAATAATTATTACAATAATATTTTACAATATTCAGTTGTAATCAATTCAAAATTCAAATCAATTTACAAAAAACTTTCATTTAAAGTTTGAAAGCATCGTAATCCGATTATTTTTGCAACACTTTTTTTTAAAACATACATGAGAGTAATACAATTTAGAGAAGCCCTACGCGAAGCCATGAACGAAGAAATGCGTAGAGATAAAGATATTTTTTTAATGGGCGAAGAAGTAGCCGAATACAATGGTGCTTATAAAGTGAGCCAAGGTATGTTAGAAGAATTTGGCGAAAAAAGAATCATTGACACACCCATAGCTGAACTTGGTTTTGCGGGAATAGCAGTAGGTGCAGCCATGAACGGTTTGCGCCCTATTGTGGAGTTTATGACTTTTAACTTTTCCTTGGTAGCCATTGATCAAGTAATTAATTCAGCTGCTAAAATGTACCAAATGAGTGGTGGACAATTTAATATGCCAATGGTGTTTAGAGGACCAACTGCTAGTGCTGGTCAATTAGGAGCGCAGCATAGCCAGGCTTTTGAAAACTGGTATGCAAACTGCCCAGGTTTAAAAGTGGTGGTTCCTTCAAATCCTTATGATGCCAAAGGTTTACTTAAAACTGCCATTAGGGATAATGATCCTGTTATTTTTATGGAAAGTGAGCAAATGTATGGCGATAAAGGCGAGGTGCCAGAAGAAGAATATTTAATTCCAATAGGAAAAGCTGTTACCAAACGTGAAGGAACCGATGTAACTATTGTTTCGTTTGGTAAAATTATTAAACTAGCTTACGTAGCTGCTGAGGAATTAGCAAAAGACGGAATTAGTGTTGAAATTATTGATTTGCGCACCGTTCGTCCTATTGATTACGAAGCAATCGTAGAATCGGTAAAGAAAACTAACAGATTAGTAATTTTAGAAGAAGCATGGCCTTTGGCCAATATCAGTACCGAAATTACTTATATGGTTCAAAAACGTGCCTTTGATTATTTAGATGCACCTATTCGCAGAATAAATACGGCAGATGCGCCACTGGGCTACGCTCCTACTTTTGTAGAAGCATTTTTACCAAGTGTAAAACAAATTATTGATACTGTAAAAGAAGTTCTTTATAGATAGTTGTCAGTTGATAGACCATAGACGATAGACCATAGACGATAGTTGATGGACAATAGTAGATTGTCGATAGACAATAGCTAATACACATTGGTCATTGAGTTTGTGGAAATGCCAACAATTATCTTTTCGAATTTAGATATTTAAATTTCGAATTTACAAAAGCCATTAGTTATTTAGTTAACTAATGGCTTTTTTAGTTAATTATTTATTTTATTATACTTTGAAAAGACTACTTTTTATTAAATTATTTCTTGAAAACTGATATGCTTTAAAGTTCCATATGAACTACCTTTTAATAGCAACTGGTTTTAAACCTTTCATAACAAGGTAATCCAACTGCATAAAACACCAAAAAATTAATACTTTAATGCTACTCAATTCTAATGTTATTAGGAACAATAAGTATATAGGCTACAAGAACTACTCCTACTATAATGCTTATTGTGGTGGTAAACATAAAACAGATACTGTTTTATGTTTCTTTTAAATAGACCATTTGAAAATAAAAGACACTGAATACAAAAGATAACAATAAAAAAATAACACTCCAAGGTTGAAATTTAATGGTGTACATGAAGCCTTTGGCAATTTTCCAATATAAAATTTTTAAAATATTGTACATTTATTCAAATGTTGTGTAAATGGTTTCTGCCCTCGTGTAAAAGGTTTCGGAAACTGTGCATAGCGTTTTGAACATGATACAATGTCATGCGAACACGATACAATGTCAGGTGGCGAAGATACATAGCGTTCCAACTATCGTGTAAATGGTTTTGACTACCGTGTAAATGGTTTTGACAATGGTGCATAACACATTGTAAACATAACAATGACAGGTGGCGAAGAAACATAGCGTTCCAACTATCGTGTAAATGGTTTTAACTACCATGTAAATGGTTTTGACAATGGTGCATAACACATTGTAAACATAACAATGACAGGTGGCGAAGAAACATAGCGTTCCAACTATCGTGTAAATGGTTTTGACTACCGTGTAAATGGTTTTGACAATAGTGCAAAGCCTGTTAAAAACAATGTATTGTATTACAAATACTAAGTAATGTATTTTTATTAGCATGCAACAAGTTTTGATTATCGTAAAAAAAATTTCAATACTCCTCCAAACAAGTTTTGTATCACTTCAAATAGTATCAATTATTTTGCTAATGAACATGATATTTCTGTAAATAAAATAAATTTTTCTTGCATAAATATTCGAGCTTTTAAAATAATTTGAAAAGTAATTTTCTAGTTGATTTACAGGTAAAGTAAATGTTTGCAAATAAACTGCAATTGTTAAAACACTCAATAAATACTGATTACCGCTACTGGTATAATTTAATAAAATATAAAATTGGATAGCCAATAATTAAGATAGGTTTGATAAAAGTAAAAGATGAAAAGGACTTCAACTTTTACGTTTTGGTAAACTTAAATGGAAAGAAATCAAAAAAAAACAATAAAGAAACACAAGGAAATATAAGACAGCAGAACAACTAAAGGCTATAGTTAGAAAGCTAAAATTATATACATGCAAAGTGCAAGATAAATAAAAACTAAAAGGTAAAAAAACAAAATGAACAAAAAACTAATTTCAAAATTAAACATGTTTTTAGCTGTACAACAAACATTACAAGCTAATCAAACTGCTATTACAGAATTACCACGTTTGAACACAGAGGTAATTCAATTTGGGGAATATATTAACCAAATTAACGCACTGAATACTACGTTAAGTACTAAAACAGCTGGTGTTACTAACACCGTATCGCAAATAGAAAATGAAATGATAACAGCAGTTTGTAAACTTTCGCGAATTGCGTTGGTATGGGCCAAAGATGTTAAAAACATTTCTCTAGTTGTGTTATTTGATATTACTAAATCTGATTTAAATAGGTTAACCGATACAGAATGTTATGCTAAGTCAAATGCTATATTATCGGAAATAGAATTAAATAAAGTAGCATTAGCTACTAGTTTAAATGTGCAAGAAAGCAGCATTACTAATGCTCGTTTATTACTTACTAACTATCATACAAGTTTGGGTACTACCCAAAATGCCATTAAAAACAACAAAAGTCTTAACAATGAAACTTTAACTTTATTTGTTGCTGCCAATGAAAGTTTAAATATTATAACTGATTTAGTGGTAAATGTAATAGACGATTCCTTGTTTATTAATACGTTTATAGCAAATAAAAACATTAACGATTTGGCAGTTCGCAAAACTGGTGTTAACATAACTGTTATAGATGCCAATACGCAAGATGCTATTACTAACGCTTGGATGTATTTAGAAGGTTATGATAAAAAAGACGATGCCGATCAAGATGGTATGTGTGAACTTTATAAAATGCGTGCTGGTAATTATAAAATTAGAATTGAGGCATTAGGTTATACCAATGCTATATTAAAAGCTAACGTAGAACAAGGAAAAATTACAGAAATGAATGTAAGTTTGAGTAAGGCTTAGAGACTGCGGGTTACGAGTTTCGAGTTTCGGTCACTGAGCTTGTTAAAGTGCGTTTTGTGCGTTTTGACAAGCTCAACGACCGAGCGCCATGGGGTTACGGGTTGCGGGTTGCGGTCACTGAGCTTGTTAAAGTACGTTTTAGTTAGTTATTATTGTTCATTACTACTTCCTAGTTTTGCTGGGACTATAAATTAAAATCTTTTCGGAGTTGCTTTTATTGGTTTTTATACATTTAAACTTATTCAATAACTTCAACCTATTAAATTGTTTTTATTTAACATTACTTATTGTCAAATATTTATTTCTTCCCAAAGTAAAATAATAAATCATATGAAGAAAAATGGGGATAAATGAAACTGGAACAAATAAAATTCTTGTGAATTCTGAATCAGAAACACCTACATAAATAACTTCTACAAGAACTATAAAACATAATATTTTAAACAACCAACCTTTATGCATTTCTCCTTCAACTTGTAAGTTTATTGTTTCACCATCTGCTATATCAAAAGTAAAAATTGGGCTACTACACCAATCAATTTTTATAACCATATTGTGGTTTCCAGGACTAATTGTAAAGTTTTTTGTTTCATTATTACGAATAGTACCTATTTTATTATTATCAATAAAAACTTGATAATCTCTTACACTACTCTGAAATTCTTTTTTCCTTTTTAATTGAATTGTTGCCATCATAATTGTTTTATGGTTATTTTATTTATTTTAAATATGTATTTTCAAATAAACATATTTTGAAATATTTGAAAAATACCTATTAATAGGTATTTTTCAAATATTATTTATAACCAAACAAACTATAAATTCATTTTTACTATTTAATTAATTGCAAAAGGCAAAGCACTGCGTCCTTAAGCCTAATAAACAGGTGTGTTTATAACTAAAGCTATGCTTTGAAAAAGCAAATATCATGCATAACTTATAACTGTATTCATAAATTCAAATAGTTGTAAAACACACCTTTGTTTCCATAAACTCAACAAAAATAAACACAAAAAAAATCTTTGTAATCTTAACATTTGCTTCCATATTATATGCATGCGGTGGTGGCAAATCAAAAACTGAAGCTAAAACAGAGGAAGCTTTAGAAGCAATAAATAAAGGAAATGCAAATCCTGACTATGACCCTAAAAGAGGGAAGGAAAATTTATGGTAAAACTGTAAAAATTGGCGCAACTATAGATGCAGCAATGGTAACAGAAGGCCAAAAAATTAATACTTTAATGCTACTCAATTCTAATGTTATTAGGAAAAATAAGTATATAGGCTATAAGTACTACTCCTACTATAATGCTTATCATGGTGGTAAACATAAAACAGATACTGTTTCCTGTTTCTTTTAAATCGACCATTTGAAAATAAAAGACACTGAATATAAAAGACAATAATAAAAAAATAACACTCCAAGGTTGAAATTTAATAGTGTACATGATTAAAAAATCTAAGAAAAAGTACAATGTAAAAAAAGCAAAGAACATAGCTATTGCCAATGCTACAAAAGTTAATTGACCACTTTGAATTTGATTACTCAAATTCTCAGCTTGGGTATTTAATTCAATACTATGCTCCATATTTCTAGTCATGGTTCTAGTGTTATAAACATAGTAATCTGAACCTCTTTCTATAGATTCCTTTTCGTAAGAGAACTTTCCCGATAATTCAGAAATATCTTGCGTTACCAAAACTGCAAATTTTACTAATTGTGTAAACGATAGCAAAAGTCCTAACATAATAATTAAAATTCCTATGTCCTTAAATAACTTTGATGTTTGTACTACTATTGTTTTCATTTTTTTTATTAACCCCAATTCACGCTGCACAGGTAAAAAGTCCCAACCATTAGGAACTTCATAATTATTTCTTCATTTTTTTATAGCCATAAGCCAATCCAGCGCCAGCTAGTAAAAAAATACCAACGTCAACAGGAACATCATTAGGTTCATCTGTAAAACCTCCAGTTGTACTTCCGGGTTGTGCATTAACTGTAATTGAAATGCTTACCAATATTGCTGTGATTGCTATTATTTTTTTCATTTTTTTTTCGGGTTACGGGTTTCGGGTTTTGGGTTTTGGTCACTGAGCTTGTCGAAGTGCGTTTTGTGCGTTTCGGCTTCGCTCAACGACCAAAGTCCATCGTCTATCGTCCATCAACTATCATCTAATTTTCTATTTCACAAATTTTACTGTTTTTAAAAATCCATTTTCGTTAGTAATAGTTACTAAATAAATACCATTACTGAGGTTAGCTATGTTTAATTGGGCAGTATTTTCTGCCATATTACTGCGCAATACTTCTTTACCAGAAACAGTATATATAGTAATAGTTGAGTTTTTAAATTGGGTGTTACTCAAACTAATATTTAATACATCAATGGCAGGGTTTGGATACACTTTAACTTGGGTGTTTGCCAATACATTTGTCAATTCATTGGCTCCTGTTGGTATGTTTTTAAATAACAATTCAAACCTGTTATCTCCCTTTGATAAAGCATTGTCATTGATTACAAAAGGAATGTTTTTATCTTTATCAATAGCATCAGTGGTGTTTAAATATTTATCTTTTAACCAAATAGAAACACTGGCATCAAAGCCTGCTATTTGGGTTAAATCTAATTGGTAAGTGCCATTTTTGCTTCCCCAAACCGATAAAGGAATGGTTTTTTCAGTATAGTTATTAGAAATAAAGTTAATAGCAGTATATATTTCATTGCCCAAAATGGATGAAATGTTTACCGTTGGATTTGCTATTTTACTAAAGTCTTCGTCACCCAAAAATTCATCATGGAATTTTTCGTTAAAAAAGATAACTGTCTCATCAATATTTAAAGCGTCTTGCGTAAGTTTTATTCTTAACTGATTACTAGGACTGGTTTTTAACAATAAGATAGTTGGAACAGTTAATACCTTAACGGACTCGTTACAACTTAAAGTTGGTGAAGCAGCAGTAGCTCTCACAAAAAAAGCTTGTCCTGAGCCAATAACAGTACCTCCACCGTTAACCGAAACGTTTATATTATCGGAGGCATCGCTGCTGGTAAGTGAATAGGCATATGAATTAGTAGATGGCCTATAAATAGCTACACCAGTTCCTATATTGGTTTTTGTCCACCCTGAAGCCGACATCCAATCAATGTTACACGGATAAGGATTACCTATTAAATTCCAACCTAGCCCTCCGCCTGTAGCATTGGTATAAGTAACTGGTATACTTACAGGATTACTAGGATAAGTTCCATTTACCCAAACCGTAGTTACATTATTTACAGTATTGGTAGTGGTTAAATCTATGCTGCGGTCACCTCTTACAAATACACGGTATCCTCTACCATTGGTAAGCGAAGTGCTGCCATCAATGGTTGACCATTTGGCAGCATCGTTAATAGTTCCAGTAGTATTAGTTTCTAAATAATAAAAAGCAGAAGGTTGATTACTTGTTGATGCATCAACTGTTCCTGAACCAGTAATTTGAATACCTCTTCCACTGGTGTTTGCACCATTATTGCGCCATTGTAAACTAGAACCACCCACAACAGGCGATGCTAAAAAACGGTATCTTCTACCATTGGCAGGAATATATCTTTCGGCTGTTAAATTACCACTAATGGTTCCGTTAGAAATACCAATATTAGCAGTTCCAGCAGCATTGGACAGTAATGTTAAAAACCCACCAGTAGTTAGGGTTGTTCCCAAACCTACTATAACAGTTCCTGGTGTGGCACCTCCTGTAATATTTATTGCGTTTCCAAATGTAGCAGTAGCAGTTCCCGAAAGAGTTAAGTCTTTTAATAAATTGGTAGTTCCTGCTGTGGTTTGGTCAAAATAATAAGTGCCGCTAGTACTTGTTCCACCTATTAGTAAGTTAGAAGTGCTAGAACCTTTTATGGTTCCCAATCCCGATGTTGAACCACCATTGAGCGTGGCAGTTCCGCCTGCAGCTATGGTTAGTTTACCAATATTTGAAAAACTTTCGGCACTGAATAAGTTTTCAGTTCCCGAAACAAATATCTCTTCTCCAGATATAATTCTTAGTTGGGCCTTTGCTACTAAATGCAGGCAAAGGGTAAGAAATATAATAAAGTTTATTTTCATGTTTTTATTTGACAGGAAACAGGGTGCAGTTTGCTTAATAAATTCTGAATAGCATAGCAGTGGTAGCAGACGTAAAAACCAAACGGAACCGACCTATTTTGTTTGCTATATTTACAATTAGATTGTTACTATTGGCGATAATTGGAGTCGTTTGAACCGTTATTCCAGTACTTGTTAATATTAACGTTACCGAACCAGATCCCGTATTTTCTACAGAAAACTCAAACGAAGTTCCTCTAGTAACTGAACCCCCAATTTGGGTTGCTATTTGGGTTGCCGTTGGCAAAGTTATATCAACCGGAGTTGCTGTAGTAGAAGTTATGTATCCCGAAACGATATTGGCTGCGGTAGCAGTTGCAGTAGCATTTATGGCTACTAGTGTTGGATTTAAATTTATGAGATTACCACTAGTTGTTATAGCAGTAACACTTGCATTACCCAAATTCATGGCATTGCTAGTATTTACAATTGCACCATTACCTATTGCCGTGGCATTGGTTAATGCATTAGTTGCAACATTGGAACCATATCCAATAGCTGTATTGTAAGTTCCTGTGGTATTTGTTGGTAAAGTGTTACACCCAATAGCTGTATTATGGTCTCCATTGTTGGCATAAAGTGAATGTTGACCAAAAGCTGTGTTTTCGATTCCTGAGCTATTGACTGTAAGTGCGTATGATCCATTTGCGGTGTTGCTATATCCATCGAGATTTGCTAAAAGCGCATTGTAACCAATAGCTGTATTGTTGGAGCCTGAACTATTAGCATTAAGAGATTTATAGCCAATAGCGGTATTGTTTGAGCCTGTTAAATTACTAGAAAGTGCCTGATAACCATTAGCTGTATTAGAGGCTCCAGTGGTGTTTCCAGCTAAAGAAGCATTACCAGTAGCTGTATTGGTAGCGATTGCTCCTGCACCTGTTCCAACTGTTATGCCGTGAGCTGTTACATCAGCACTAAATGTTTTAGCACCCGCTATGGTTTGAGCGGTTGTTATGTCTACAAAGTTTTGTGTGGTAGCACCGGTACCTCCGTTGGCAATGGCCACTGTTCCTGATACATTGGTAGCAGTGGTAGCTGTGGTAGCTGTGGTAGCTGTGGTAGCTGTGGTAGCTGTTGAAGCATTTCCAGTTACATTTCCTGTTATACCATCACTGAATGTTTTGGCACCTGCTATGGTTTGAGCGGTTGTTATGTCTACAAAGTTTTTTGTAGTAGCACCTGTTCCTCCGTTTGCAATAGCTACTGTTCCTGATACATTGGTTGCTGTGGTCGCTGTTGAAGCATTTCCAGTTAGGTTACCAATTATTGCAGTACTGAAAGTTTTGGCTCCTGCTATGGTTTGAGCGGTGGTAATATCTACAAAGTTTTGGGTGGTAGCACCGGTACCTCCATTGGCAATGGCTACTGTTCCTGATACATTGGTAGCTGTGGTTGCTGTAGTAGCGGTTGTTGCTGTTGAGGCATTTCCTGTTAGGTTGCCAATTATTGCAGTACTGAAAGTTTTGGCACCCGCTATGATTTGAGCGTTGGTAATATCTACAAAGTTTTTTGTAGTAGCACCTGTTCCACCATTTGCTATGGCTACTGTTCCAGATACATTTGTTGCTGTGGTTGCAGTGGTAGCAGTGGTTGCTGTTGAGGCATTTCCTGTTAGGTTGCCAATTATTGCAGTACTGAATGTTTTGGCACCTGCTATGGTTTGAGCGGTTGTTATATCTACAAAGTTTTGGGTGGTAGCACCAGTTCCACCATTGGCAATAGCTACTGTTCCTGATACATTGGTAGCTGTTGAAGCATTTCCAGTTAGGTTGCCAATTATTGCAGTACTGAAAGTTTTGGTACCTGCGATGGTTTGAGTCCCTGTTGTAATTATACCCGGATTAGTTGCATCGGCCGGAGCTAAACTTAGTACTCCTGAGGTGATTGAACCACCATTAGCTGTAGACGAGCCTCCTATTGTGCCCATTGTGGTAGCTACAGTTCCTGTTGAAGTAGAACCATCGGCCATTAAATATTGGGCGTTCGTTCCTGTAGGGGTTGCAAAGCCTAACCCAGTATATGTACCACTTGTTTTTACATTGGTCACAGCTGTATTCCCTAATTGTATGGTATTGCTTGCAGCAACAATTGCTAAATTCCCTATGGCTGTGGCATTGGTTAAAGCACCCGTTGCCACATCAGAATTGTATCCAATGGCTGTATTGTTGGAGCCTATTGTATTGGTTATAAGAGCTACATCACCTATAGCTGTATTATAACTACCTGTATTGCTAAATAAGGCAGAAGTTCCAATAGCGGTGTTTTTACCACCGGAGATTAAGGAATTAAGGGTTTGATATCCAATTGCGGTATTTCTTAACCCTGATGTATTTGCTAAAGAACCACTCCCAATAGCTGTATTGGTAGCAATTGCTCCAGCACCTGTTCCTATTGTTACACCGTTAGCTATTATATCAGCACTAAATGTTTTGGCACCTGCTATGGTTTGAGTCCCTGTTGTAATTATACCCGGATTAGTTGCACTAGCAGGAGCTAAGCTTAGTACCCCTGAAGTAATGGTAGCTCCGTTTGCTGTAGAACTAACAGCAACAGTTCCAACAGTTGTGGAACTTCCACCTGAACTTGGTGTTACCCAACTTACAACTCCTGATGTATCTGTTGTTAATACCTGTCCTGCGGTAGAATTGTGCGTATTTGGGTAAGTTACATTACCAGCGGTAATAGTTCCACTTGTTTTTACATTGGTT
>CAIUQQ010000367.1 GCA_903901345.1 uncultured Bacteroidota bacterium
ATTCGTATTCTTTTTTTAAAACATTTATTAGTAATCAAAACTATATTTATGAGTTTAAGGAATTAATAGACATATTGCACCCAAATTATTAATTACTGAATGCAACCCAAAAAACATGTTTCTACTATTAATCCTTTGCAGGATATGTTACTAATAAATAAACCAATAGGTTGGAGCAGTTTTCAAGTGGTGAACAAATTACGTTATGCCATTACTCGGTTTCATAAAGAATCATTAGTAGAAAGTAACGGACAAAAGCGTAAAATTAAAGTTGGACATGCAGGTACTCTAGATCCTTTGGCTACTGGCTTACTCATTCTTTGTGTTGGAAAAGAAACCAAAAACATTGAAAAATATATGGCTTCGGAAAAAGAATATACTGGCAGTTTTTTTATTGGTGCCACCAGACCAAGTCATGATAAAGAAACAGAAATTGACCAATTTTTTGAAACAAATTTTATAACTGATGCACTCATTATAGAAACAGCTAAGAGTTTTGAAGGTGAACAATTACAAATACCTCCAATATTTTCGGCTATTAAAAAAGACGGACAAAGAGCTTATACTGCTGCTAGAAGTGGTCAAGACTTAATATTAAGTCCACGACCAATTAATATTTTTAGTTTTGAAATTACTCAAATTGAAATGCCTTTGGTGAGTTTTAAAATTAAATGTAGCAAAGGTACTTATATTAGAAGTATTGCATTTGACTTTGGTAAAAAACTAAAAAGTGGTGCTTATTTGAATTCACTTTGTAGAACTGCTAGCGGAGATTATCAGTTAGAAAATGCGGTAAGCATAGAGGAATTTTTAATGGAGGGCAGCTAGCAATAGATAATAGGCAATGAGCTCCCGATGCATCGGGAGGCAATAGGCAAAATAGTAATTAACTTTTCTATCAACTGACAACTAACAACTATCATGAAATTATATTCAATAGAAACAGGACGATTTAAATTAGATGGAGGAGCTATGTTTGGCGTTGTTCCAAAATCTATTTGGAATAAACTAAATCCAGCAGACGAAAACAATATGATAAGCATGGCTATGCGCTGTTTATTAATTGAAGATGGTAACAGACTAATGCTAATTGACAATGGAATTGGCAATAAACAAGATGCAAAATTCTTTGGACATTATTATTTGCATGGTGATTTCTCGTTAGAAAAATCGTTGGCAGCACATGGTTTTTGCACTGACGACATTACCGACATGGTGCTTACTCATTTGCATTTTGACCATTGTGGTGGAAGTATTAAATGGAACAATGACAGAACCAAATATGAAACTACTTTTAAAAATGCTACCTATTGGGTAAATGAAAAACATTGGCAAGAAGCATTGGCACCAAATCCTAGAGAAAAAGCAAGTTTTTTAAAGGAAAATATTTTACCAATAATGGAAAGTGGACAATTAAAAATGATAAACGAAGGCGAATTATTTCACCCTGATATTGATTTGCTTTACACCATTGGACATACCAATAACATGATGCTTCCAATTGTTCCTTACCAAAACACAAAACTCATTTATTTGGCCGATGCTATTCCTACTACAGCACATATTCCTACTCCCTATGTTATGGGTTACGATGTTCGTCCGTTAGAGTCAATGAAGGAAAAAACCAGTATTTTAAAACAAGCAATTCAAAATAATTATTTACTGTTTTTTGAACATGATCCTTTTAATGAAATGTGTTCTGTTCATGAAACTGAAAAAGGAATAAGAATGAATGAAATATTGACTTTATAGTTTTCTTATTTTCTAAAATCAGCAAGCCTTATAAATTAATTTATAAGGCTTTTTGCTTTTGCCGGCTTTCTGCCATTGCAAAACTTAAAAAGTAAAGGCCAATTCATTATTAAAAATATACCACAAATTAGATACTGGAACTATAGGTTGGTATTCATACATAGATTTCAAATTCAAATTCAATCGTAAATTTTTATTGATAATATAAGAAAACCTAATATGAGAGCCTATACGAGGACATGGGGATGAAAAACTTGTTCTTAAAAAATAATATAATCCAGCATTGATATTGATGGTTTCATTTATTTGATGATCGTAGCTAAAATACCAATTAAAACGTGGATTGTAAGTATATTTTGAATTAGTATTATTAGGAGTATTTTCGGTTTTTACACCATTAAAATTCCATTTCTCATAATCAAATAATAAACCAGCAGCGGTAGCTAATGTTAACGTTTTATCCCTAAATATTCTTTTTCTAATATTTGCCGTTAAAGCAAACTTTTGTTCCAAACCCCTTGTTTCTAACCATTGTGCTTGAGCAAAATATTCAGGATACAAACTGCGTGATATATCGTTTCTAAACCTTGCAAATAAATAGCCACCACTTAATAATTTTTGATTGCCATAAGTAATAACTTGCATGTTATTGGCAATTGTTAAAACTCGGTGTTTCTTTAAACGCAAAGCTAATTCGGCCCTTACTGCTATTTGATTCACAGTTTCCTTTTGCGATTGTGAACTAAATCCGCCTACTATATTGCCTATATATAGTCTTTGTGTGTCAATTGGAATCATTACAAAACTTTCTGTAAATAAAAATTGAGCCTTTGTAGGAGTTTTTACAATTAAAATAATGGCAAATAAAAAAAATAAAAAATTTGTTTTCATAAAAAGGGCAAGTTGCATTTACAAATGCTGTTTTATAAAAATAAATATCAATAATTTGGGGAAAAGATTAGCGGTTTAGAAAACAATGTTTTAAAAAACAGAATACTAAAACACTTTTATTAACAAATAATTCAAAAACTAATAAAAGGTAAGTTCGAGATAATAAATAACAAAAGGAAATGATTAAAGATAAAATTACAATGCAACAAATTCATTAAAAAACAAAAAATCCTTATAAAAAATTTTCCTGTGGTTGATGTTATTACCAACCTTTTTTATTTAAAACAATCATTCCAAATGAATCATTATATTTACTTGTTTTGCTGCTAATTAATTAATAATTAGTTGTTGCAGCTTTGCTTCACTCCAACCGTTGGCGTGAAACTTAAAAAAGCGTTTTAAAGGTCGATAAAAACACCAACCACAAGCAAAGCCTTAGTTGTTTTTCAAGAAGAATTAATAAAGGTCTCATACCTCTATAGCTGTTATTAGGATTGGAATTTGTATTTCTAAATTCTATTTGATGGCATTCTTGAAAAAAATTTTATGGAGAAAAAATCGATTTGATATTTAAACGATTAAAATTTTATGGTTTATATTTACTTAAATGGATATAATTAACAAAGTTATATTCTATAGCATTTCAATAATTAGCGCTAAAATCTATTTACAGCTACTATTATTGGTAACTAAATAACAATATTTAGCGCTATTTTATCGCAATAACAAAATAATCGTAATATACTCACAAGGTTATCCCAAGTTGTGATAAATAATTTGTTGGTAATAGTTACGGTTTAAAACTCATAAACATCGCTAAAATCTATTTACAGCTACTATTATTGGTAATTAAATAACAATATTTAGCGCTATTTTATCGCAATAACAAAATAATCGTAATAAACTCACAAGGTTATCCCAAGTTGTGATAAATAATTTGTTGGTAATAGTTACGGTTTAAAACTCATAAACATCGCTAAAAACTATTTTTAGCTACTAAAATTGGTTACTAAAATTCAATAGCTAGTTCAAAAATTAGTACCCTAGGACAATTTGTTAAATAAAATCACAAGGTTAACCGAGTACTGAAAGATTTTTACTGTAATAGTTAAAAGTATCATTGAATGATATGTGCTATCATCTATTTTTAGCTACTACTTTTAGTAACTAAAAATTGAATTTAGCGTAATTACTTGCGCTAAAGTTGCGCTAAATAATGTTAAACATTATTATTCTAATCATATCTCATTGCCATTAAATAAAATTTAATAAATTAAAGTTTATTCTTATTTTGCAACAATAATTATGAGTAAAAAGAGCTTATCTGAACGTGATATTTGTACAAAATTCATAACTCCAGCAGTTGAAAAATCTGGGTGGAATAAGCATAGCCAATTACTAGAAGAAGTTACCTTTACCGATGGCAGAATACATGTTAGAGGAAAACTAACTTCACGTGGTACAAGAAAACGTGCTGATTATATTTTGTATTATAAACCCAATATTCCAATTGCAATTATAGAAGCTAAAGATAATAATCATAGCGTTGGAGCGGGTATTCAACAAGCTTTAGATTATGCAAGAACACTGGATATTCCATGTGTTTTTAGTAGCAATGGTGATGGATTTTTATTTCATGATAGAACAATTACTGAAGGTAATATTGAAACGGAAATAGGTATAGATGATTTCCCAACTCCTGAACAGCTGTGGGAAAAGTATAAAAAATACAAAGGAATTGACACGCCAACTGCCGAAAAAATTGCAACTCAAGATTACTTTTTTGATGGCACGAGTCGTAAGCCAAGATACTACCAGCAAATAGCAGTAAATAGAACTGTAGAAGCCATTGCGAGTGGACAAAATAGAATTTTGTTGGTAATGGCTACTGGAACAGGTAAAACTTACACAGCCTTTCAAATTATTCATAGACTTTGGAAAAGTGGCGCTAAAAAGCGAATCTTATTTTTAGCAGATAGAAACGCTTTGATTCAACAAACCAGAAATGGCGATTTCAAACATTTTAAAGACAAAATGACTGTTGTAAAACAGCGCATGATTGATAAAAGCTATGAGATTTATTTAGCATTGTATCAAGGTTTATCAGGGAATGATGATGAAGCAAATGTTTACAAGCAATTTTCACCAGATTTTTTCGATTTAATAGTAATAGATGAGTGTCACAGAGGAAGTGCAAAAGATGATAGTTCATGGCGTGAAATATTATCATATTTTAAAAAAGCAACCCATATTGGTTTAACCGCAACACCTAAAGAAACCAAGGAAACTAGCAATACTGAATACTTTGGTGATCCCGTTTATACTTACTCATTAAAGCAAGGAATTGAAGATGGTTTTCTTGCGCCTTACCGAGTGGTAAGAATTGGTTTGAATATAGATTTAGAAGGTTGGAGACCTCCTAAAGGTTACTTGGATAAACAAGGCAAAGAAGTAGAAGATAGAATTTATAACAGAACCGATTTTGATAGGAATATTGTTGTAGAGGAAAGACGAAAATTAATTGCCAAAAAAGTAACTGAATTTTTGAAAGGAACTGACCGATTTGATAAAACTATTTATTTTAGCAGTGATATAGAACATGCGCATAGCATGACCACCAATTTGCGCAATGAAAACGCTGATCTTGTTGCGCAAAATTACAAATATGTAATACAAATTACAGGCGACAATGATGAAGGAAAACGTGAGTTAGATAACTTTACTAGTCCTGAAGAAAAATACCCTGTAATAGCTACCACGTCTGAATTAATGACTACTGGAATAGATGCGCAAACTTGTAAAGTGATTGTGTTGGATAGTGAAATAAAATCAATGACCAAGTTTAAACAAATTATTGGCCGTGGTACTCGAATAAACGAAGAGTTTAATAAATTATATTTTACTATATTGGATTTTAGAAATGCTACTGATTTATTTGCTGATACAGCCTTTGATGGTGACCCAATAAGAGTAAAGCCAGTTACTGAAAACGATGATTTATCGTTAGTGGTAATTGAAGAAGAAGAAAACGAAGTAAAAGTATTAGACACCATAACAGGTGAAGAAATAGTATTTCAAAAAGCAGTAATTCGTTATCCTGATGGTTCAAAATTACAGGGAACTTGGGTGGCTAAAGATGAAGGTGATAAAAGGGAAAAAGTATTTGTAAATGGAGTGGATGTAACGGTATTGATTAGCCGTGAAATGTATTTTGATAAAAACGGAAAACCAATTACCACCAGTTTAAAAGACCATACCAAAGAAATTATTACTGAAAAATTTGCATCGCTTGAAGACTTTTTAAATAGTTGGAATAATGCTGAACGCAAAGAAGCAATTATAGCCGAATTACAAGAACAAGGTGTGATGGTAGAAGAGCTATATGATGCGGTAAACAAAGAAGTGGATTTGTTTGATTTAATTTGTCATGTAGCTTATGGACAACCACCATTAACAAGAAAAGAGCGTGCTAATAATGTAAAAAAACGCAACTATTTTACCAAGTATGGTGAACAAGCTAGAAAAGTTTTGGAAGCATTGTTAGATAAATATGCGGATGAAGGAATATCAAACATTGAAAAAATAGAAGTGTTAAGGGTAAATCCATTTGATGAAATGGGTTCACCTACTGAAATTATAAGCCAATTTGGTAATAAAGAAAAGTATTTGCAAGCAGTAAGAGAGTTAGAAATTGAATTGTATAAAAGCGCATAAATTTATACCTTTGCGTATTATACCAAAGAGTATAATACCAAAATATACAAATATTTAATAATGAAAGATTCTCCATTTATATACGGAACCACAGTAAGTGTTCAGTCATTTACAAATCGAGAAATTGAGTCAGGTAAATTAAAAAGTAACCTGCTTAATGGAATTAATACCACAATTATATCACCTAGGAGATGGGGGAAATCATCATTGGTTGAGAAAGTAATTGCTGATATAAACAAAAAAGAAAAATTAACTAAAACAGTAATAATCGACCTGTTTTCTGTTGGAAGTGAAGAAGAGTTTTTAGAGAATTTTGCTCGTGAAGTAATTAAAGCATCTTCCTCTAAATGGCAAGAATGGATGGGAAGTGGCAAAGATTTTTTTAAAAAATTAATACCCAAATTAAGTCTGGGAATAGACCCAACTAGTGATTTTAGTTTAAGTTTTGATTGGCAAGAATTGAAAAAAAACAGTGATGAAATTTTAAACTTACCCGAAATAATTGCACAAAAAAAAGGCATCAAGTTTATCATTTGTCTTGATGAATTTCAAAATCTATCTTCATTTAATGATTATGTTGTTTTTGAAAAAAAAATGAGAGCATGTTGGCAAAGACACAAATCAGTTACCTATTGTTTGTATGGTAGTAAACGCCATATGATGAGTGATATTTTCAACAATCCTTCTAAACCATTTTATCGCTTTGGTGATATTATGTTATTGCAAAAAATTGAAACTAAAAAATGGGTATCGTTTATTACAAAAAGTTTTTCAAATACAAGTAAAATAATTGATGAACAAACCGCTGAAATGATACCAAAAATTATGAAAAATCATTCTTGGTATGTACAGCAACTTGCTCACTATACATGGAATTTAACTGATAAAAAAGCAACCATTAATGAACTAAATATTGCACTCACTGAACTAATTAATGCCAATGCCCCACTCTATCAAAAAGAGGTGGAAAGTATCAGTCAAACACAAATTAATTTATTAAAAGCGGTAACCAAAGGTGAAACACAATTTACAAGTACAGTAACCATGCAAAAATACTTGTTAGGAACCCCAAGAAACGTAAGTAAAAACAAAACTATTTTAATTAATAACGATGTTATTCATGAAATAAATGGCACCTATGAATTTGTTGACCCTGCCTTTGAATTATGGTTCAACAAGCAATTTTTTAATAAAATTTATACCATAACAAAATGAGCAACTTATCAAGAATAATAAATATTGAAAAAATAGAAGTGTTAATGGTAAATCCATTTGATGAAATTGGTTCACCAACTGAATTTATTAGCCAGTTTGGTAATAAAGAAAAGTATTTACAAGCAGTTAGGGAATTAGAAGTAGAACTTTATAAAGTAGCTTAAATGAAAATTAGACAAATTATTGATAAAATTGACGAAAACCAACTTTTCGTACCAGCATTTCAGAGAGAATATGTTTGGAAAAGAAATGATGCAAAAAATCTTATTTCATCTCTTATTAAAGATTATCCTACTGGTACCATGCTTACATGGGAAACAAACAATCCACCTGAACTAAAGGGTAAATATAAATACGATGATAATAAAGGGGCTGTTAAAATTATACTAGATGGTCAACAACGTATTACAACTCTTTATATGCTTATGAAGGGAGAAATTCCTCCTTATTATACTGAAAAAGAGATAGAAAATGATATAAGGAATCTGTATGTAAACGTAGAAACCATTGAGTTAGAATATTACAAAGTTAAAATGATGGAGAATAATCCTCTATGGGTTAACATCACGGACATATTTAAAGGTTTAGTGAGAGAAAGAGACATTACTGATGAATTGGAAAAACGCAATAATGGAGAAAGACTTCCTAGAGAAAGAGAAACTCTAATATCAAATAATATTATTTCAATAAAAAGAATTGAAGATAGAGATTTTTTAGAACAAATAATACCAGTTAAAGCTAGCATAAAAGAAGCAATTGATATATTTTATATTGTAAATGCAAGTGGAGTAAACTTAACCGATGCGGAATTAGCTTTGGCTCAAATTTCTGGATATTGGCCGAATGCAAGAGATTTATTCAAAAAGAAATTACAAGATTTAGAGAAACAAGGATGGGTTTTTAAATTAGACTTTGTAGTATATGCATTATTAGCAGTAACCCACAAAATGGGTTCTAAAATGGAGAAACTTCATGCATCAGATAATAAAGAAAGATTAATGGATGCTTGGAAAAAGCTAGATGGAAGTGTTTTAGATTATGTATGTAATTTATTACAAAGTCAAGCTTATGTAGACCATACTGATGAAATTAACTCTGTATATGCGCTAATTCCACTTATTGTATACACATTCAATAAAGCTGATGGTAAACTTAATGAGGAAGAAATCAAAAAAGCTATTAAATGGTTTTATTATTCTCAAATTAGAAATAGATACATTAGTCAATTATCACAAAAATTAGATAAGGATATTGGTATTATTAATGATAATCCAAATCCATTCGATACTTTACTTGTATTAATTAATGAAGAAAGGCCTTTAGAAATAAAGGCATCTGAATTTATAGGTAGAGATATTCGTCACCCTCTTTTTTCCCTGATGAAATGGTATTTTAAAAGTAAAGGTGCTGTATGCTTAGGTACAGGTTTATCGTTGAGAAAAAACATGGGTAAAAAGTATAGTTTGGAAAGAGACCATATTTTTGCTTATTCTGTTTTAAGGGATTCGGGCATTTATGATATGAACAACCAATTTCACTATGCAATAGCACAAGAAATTACAAATAGAGCAATGCTTACTTCTACAGAAAATAGAGAAAAATCGGCAATGTTTGCTGATGTATATTTGTCTAATGTTAAGAAGCAGTTTCCAAATGCTTTAAAACTTCAAAGCATAACTGAGGATGAGAACCTTTGGAAAGTTGAAAATTATGAAAAGTTTTTACAAGTAAGAAGAGAAACTCTTGCAATCGAATTAAACAATTACCTTAATACAATTTCTATAGGACAAGTCACTGTATCAACTACGGTTGATTTAATGGATATGATTCAATCGGGTGAGCATGGTTTTCTAGAGTTTAAATCAACCATGCGTTGGAACTGGAAGGAAAACAAATTAGATAAAAAAATGGAAGAAATTATCTTAAAAACAATATCTGCTTTTAGTAATGCGGAAGGAGGTAAACTTTTAATTGGTGTTACTGATGAAGGAGGAATTTTAGGACTAGATTCTGATTACAATACCTTTAAAGAAGCAAATAAAGACCACTTTGAATTACATTTAAGAAACATTGTAAATAATGCATTTGGTAAGGAATTTACAGCTACTAATTTAAATGTAAGATTCCCTATTGTAAATGATATGGAAATATGTGATATTGATGTTAAAGCTACTAATTCTCCATTATATCTTGATGTATCAGACAAAGGCGGAGCAATGCAAAAAAAATTCTATATCCGTAGTGGAAATACTTCACAGGAATTAGATATAGAAGAAACCGCTTCATACATAAAAAAACGATTTTAATAACAAAACAAAATGAGCAATATATCAGGAATTATAAAAAGCATACAATCCATTATGTGGCAAGACACTGGCCTAAATGGAGATGCACAACGCATTGAGCAATTAGGTTGGATGCTTTTTTTGAAAATATTTTCAGATAAAGATAAAGAACTTGAACTAATAGACGAGAAATATACTTCACCTATTCCCGATAGGTTTCATTGGGTAAAAGAAAAAGGAAATTGGGCAGGCGATGATGAGGGAATGACTGGCGATGAATTATTAAATTTTGTTGATAGGGAATTGTTTCCTGCTTTACGTAATTTAGATTTAAGCACAGGCAACCAACGTGCCTTAATAGTTCATGAAGTTTTTGAAGGCAATAACAATTATATGAAAAGTGGTATCAATATACGCAAGGTGTTGAACAAGCTGAATGAAATAGACTTTAATATAGCTAAAGACCGCCACGCTTTTGGTGAGTTATATGAAACCATTTTAAAGGAATTACAAAGTGCTGGTAAAAGCGGTGAGTTTTATACTCCACGTGCAATTACACAGTTTATAACCGAAATGATTAACCCACAATTGGGCGAAAAAATACTAGACCCTGCTTGTGGTACTGGTGGTTATTTAACTTGTGCCATTGAGCATTTAAAAACCCAAGCTAAAAATGTAGAACAACGCAAAAGCATAGAACAAAATATTGCAGGTTGGGAGTACAAACCTTTACCTTATTTGTTGGCAACAACCAATTTAATATTACATGATATTGAAGTGCCAAACATTAAATTTGGTGATGCTTTAGACCAACCTTTGAGTAACTTTACCGAAAAGCAAAGAGTGAATGTAATATTGGCCAATCCTCCGTTTGGTGGCATAGTAGCCAATGGAAATGAAAGTAATTTTCCACTAACATACCGCACCAAGGAAAGTGCTGATTTGTTTTTGATACTCATGATTCATTTGCTAAAGAATGGAGGACGAGCAGGAATTGTATTGCCTGATGGAAGTTTAACAGGCGATGGTGTAAAACAACGTGTGCGCCAAAAACTATTGGAAGATTGCAACCTGCACACCATTATTCGTTTACCTAATTCAGTTTTTCAGCCTTATGCTACTGTGGCTACCAATTTATTGTTTTTTACCAAAGGTGAACCTACCAAAGAAATTTGGTATTACGAACATAAAATGCCTGAAGGTTATAAAGCTTATAACAAAACTAGACCAATACAAGTCAAAGAATTTGACCCAATAAAAGCATGGTGGAATAAGCGTACAGAAAGTGACTTAACTTGGAAAGTACCTATAGAAACTATTATAGACCGTGGTTATGATTTGGACATAAAAAACCCGACCAAACCCGAAGAAGAACATGAATACAATAGCGCAGAGTTAATGAAAATGTTACATGCTTCGTTTGAGAAAAGCAATACTTTATTGAACCAATTAAAACAAGCGGTAAAATGAGTTGGAAAAAAGTAAAGTTGGGTGATGTTTGCATTATTGAAAAAGGTAAAACAGGGATTTTAAAAGCTGTAGCAGGTGAATTTCCTTTAGTAGTTACAGCTGAAGAAAGAAAATCGCATAATGAGTTTCAATTTGATAATGATGCTGTAATTATACCTTTAGTTTCTGGAACTGGCCATGGTCATGCCAGTATTAAACGAATACATTTTCAATCAGGTAAATTTGCTTTAGGCTCTATTCTTTGTGCGGTAATTCCTAAAGATAAAAGTATTTTAAATGCAGAATATCTGTTTCGATTTCTTAACTTAAATAAAGAAAGAGAATTGGTAGATAGAATGAAAGGAATGGCTAATGTAACGCTGCCAATTAAAGAGATAGCACAAATTGAAATTCCTTTACCAAGTTTAAAAGATCAGGATAAGTTTGTTAAAAAATATGGTTTGCTTGAAACTGATAGCGAAGATATTTCAATAGAACTCACCCACCAACTTGATTTAGTAAAAAAACTCCGTCAAAAATTTTTACAAGATGCATTTAAAGGCAAGTTGGTAAAGCAAAATCTTAAGGATGGAAATGCAAATGAATTATTGAATAAAATTATTTCTGAAAAAGGAATTGAAAAAATGCAATTAAAAAGTGAAGAAATACCCTTTTTCATTCCAGAAAATTGGGTCTGGTGTAAGTTGGGAGATATTGCAATACTGAAGAGTGGAAATCAGTATTCTTATTCAAAAGTCGAAAATGGAATAATGTTCATAAAAGTTGGCGATATGAATCTAAGTGGCAATGAAATTGAAATAGCAACTTCTTCTACTTACTTTGAAAGAACTTCTGTAAATAAAAGAGATTTAATAATTACTGGCAGTATCATATTTCCAAAAAGAGGCGGTGCAATTGCAACAAATAAAAGAAGAACTGTATTGAAAGAACCTATTCTTGTCGATTCAAATACCATGGCTGTGATTCCATCTATTGAAATTTCTTTCAATTATTTCCTTTACTGGTTTGGAGAAATTGATTTAAGTAAATTAGGTAATGATGGCATTATTCCACAAGTTAACAACAAGGATTTAAATCCAATTATTTTCCCACTACCACCGCTATCCGAACAAAACCGCATTGTACAAAAATTAGATGAATTGATGCAATATTGCAATGATTTGGAAGCAAGTATTAAACAAAGCCAACAACAAAACGAAAAACTATTACAACAAGTTTTAAGAGAAGCGTTGAGGGGGGAAGGAAAGGAATGATTACTAAAATTAACAAATTAAAGCGTTTTGGTATATACCAAAACTACACTTGGGGCGCAATAGACGACTTCAAGAAAAAGAACCTGATTTATGGTTGGAACTATTCGGGAAAAACAACTCTATCTAAACTTTTTCAAGTAATAGAATTTAAAGACAAGAACAAATGCTTTAGTGGCTCGGAAATTGAAATTACAATTAATGATGGAACAACTAAAATTGTTAATCAAGACAACCTTAGTACGTTTCCTTTTCATGTAAAGGTGTTTAATAGTGAATATATCAAACGAATATTCACTTGGGATGAACCAAAATCAGGATTCAATCCTATTGCTTTTTACTTAGGTGATGAAGCGGGTGATATAAAAGGCAAAATCAAAAAACTTGAAACAATCAATGATCGCCTCACAATCCTTAGTGAATCCAAATACAAACCGATTATTGCGATTTTCGAAAACTACAATAAGCCAAATGGTAATTTTACCCGAAAATCAAAGGATGTAAGAGACAACTATTTGATTGGACTGTATGATCCAACTACTTTTGACAAAGGGCATTTCAAACAAATTGTAGATACAGTAAAGTCAAACTTAGACAGTTTTATATTAACTCCATCAGTCAGAGAATCAAACAAGAAAGAAGCTTTGGCAGAAAAAAATTTTTACGTTCAAAATCTAAACTTTAGAGTAAATGATAGCTTAGAACAGCTTGCATTCGCAGTTAAATCAATTTTAGAAGATACTGCACCAAAGGCAATTTCATTTTCAAACCTTGAAAGCGATACCGAATTATTTGATTGGGTTCAAAAAGGAATACCACTTCATAACGATTCCACAGAATGTATATTCTGCACACAACCTCTACCAACTAATAGAATTTCAAATTTAAATTCCTTTTACTCAATAAAACTTAAAGAAATTCAAGATTCTATTGAGCAAACAAGCAAGTTGATTGAAGCTGAAAAGCAAATTATTGATGTTAAGTTTCCCTACAAAAAAGAAATTGCTGAAATATTTCAATCAGAATATGAAGAAGCTGTTCAACAGTATGAAATACAAAAAGTTATTTTTAAGTCACAACTTAACATTTTAGAAGCTGACTTAAAAATGAAAGGTTCAAACATCTTCAACCCTATAGAAACAACGGAAATACAACTTATTTCTATACAAAAAGAACTTGAAGAAATTAAAACAATAATCAATAAACATAATGATTGGTTAGGACAATTTTCTTCTAGAAAAAATGCAGCCATTGCAAAAATTCTTAATCACTACGTTGCTGATTATCTAAAAACTGAAGATTACAATAAAAAAGAAACTGAAAAAGATTTTGCAATTCAGGCAATCCAGAATATTGAAGTAAAAATTAAAGCAAACAGTATTTTAATTGATGGCTACAACGCCCAACTTAGCGATAAAGTAAAAGGGCAAACTGAACTTAACGATATTTTGGAAATTCTTTTACACAGAGATGATATAAAAATTGAAATAAGAGAAGATAAATTTAGACTTGAAAGGTCAGGCCATCCTGCGGAGCATTTAAGTGAAGGAGAAAAATCTGCAATTGCTTTTGCATACTTCTTAACAGATTTAAAAGCACTTAGAAATGATGACCCACCAAAACTTCCAAAAACAATAATCTTTCTTGACGACCCAATTTCAAGTTTAGACAGTAATCATATTTTTCAAGTTAGGTCGCTGCTAAAGGACTTTTTCAAAACAGAAGACTTTGCCCAACTGTTTATTTCTACACATAATTTTGAGTTTTTCTCTATGATGATTGACTCAGGTATTTATGGCAAAATTAGGAGTGATACAAAGGAGGAAAAGAGACCTTTGTATTTCATAAAAAGAGATAAGGAAGGTGTTTCAACAATAGAGAAAATGCCAAAATCGTTTAGTAACTATAAATCGGAATATGTTGGCTTATTCCATATTTTGAAAGATTTTAACGATAGCATTGACAAAGATAATTTCGCTTATTTACTTTTGCTTCCAAACGCACTAAGACGGTTTGTAGAACTTTATACTTTGACAAAATATCCAGCGAACAATGATAGTACAGTTGACCACAGGGTTGATTTAATATTTAAGTCTAGCAAGAAACCGCATCATAACATAAAGCTACTAAATTGGTTTTCACATCAAAACCAAATAGAAAAATTACAACAACACGATGAAAAGCTAATGCAGATAAAAGACGCAATAAATGACTTAATTGAATACTTAAAGAATGAAGATGAATTACATTGGAAAGGACTAAATGGATTATAAGCAGCTCAAATTGCATTCATAATTAAAAACAGCCCAAGCCAAAAAAAAATAATATATATGTTCGATCAATTATTAAAATTTAAAAACAAAGGAAACTTTCAGTTTAAACCAACTGATAATTTAGCAATTGTATGCAATGCTCCAAAAGACAGTAGCGGTTTATATGTGATTTATGCGCTTGAAAAAGGAAGGGTAAATTTAATTTACATTGGCATTTCAGGCAGGAAAGGCGAAGATGGAAAAATCATTCATAGAAAAGATGGTTTAAGAGGAAGGTTCTTGACTGGCAAAACGAATGGCGTTTTGCGAAAAACATACTGGCCACAACTAATGCTAAAAGAAAATATTACTGCGCTTGATATTCATTGGTATGTAACTTATGATGGAACAGATAAAGATTTTCCAAGAGATATAGAAATTGAATTACTTACACAATACTGTTCAATTTATGGTTGTTTACCAAGGTGGAATAGTAAAATATAGTCTATAAAAACAGTAAAAATTGTATTTGAAACTACTTGAATAAATATGTGAGTAATGGCAAAAGTGGCATTTTGTGGTGTTTGTGGCGTTTCTGTTTAATTGTGGTACTTTTATACATTTTCACTCAATTTTACTCATTATTTCCATTTTAGGCGACTGAATTTCAATAAGTCATATAAATTATTTTTATTTGCCATGGGTTAAATAAAACCAATATAGAAAAATGAAAAATAGTAAATTCTATACGGAGAGGGAGATCGCAAAAAGGCTTAGAATTTCATTACCAACATTAGGTAAACTTCGTAAAAACAATCAAATTGATTATTTCAGAATAGGAACCTCAGTTCGCTATCCTGAACATGTCTACAATGGCATAATACTTATGCCAAACTTTTCAGAGGAATTGGGATAATCGAAATATCCTACAATTTCATAAACCCATTTTTAGCCAATTTACTTTGACTAAAAATGGGTTTTAAATATTATGTAAGTTTAAATAATTTTATGGGAACTATTATTTCAATGTTGCTCACCAACCATTGCAACAATATTTATTTGCTTATTTAGAAATATTGATTGGTTGAAACTAGTTTTCTAAATTGAAATGAGTTCCAGACATTCAAACAAAAATTTAGGGCAATAAAAAAACCGTGGGATTTTTAAATCTCCACGGTTTTGTCCACGGTTTTGTCCACGTTTTTCTAAAATCCCTTATTTTATTGGGCTCTACAGCCTCTTCAGTACCCGGAGCCGGAGTCGAACCGGCACGATTGCTCGCTAGTGTTTGAGACTAGTGCGTCTACCAATTCCGCCATCCGGGCAGGATTATCAAAACAACATAGATTTTTAAAATTTTGTCGGTTTCTTAATTGTCAATACCTTCATTAAAATTTTCAATAATAGTCAAAACTATACTTGAAAATTTTGTTTTGGTACAAATAATAATAATCTCGCCAAATTCTTCCAAAACCTATGTTGCTTTGGTATAATTGGGGTGCAATGATAGTAAAAAAAACGTTTTGTAAAAATTATTATCTAAATAATTTTGATTGAAAATGCAATGCCATTGCTTACAGCAATTTATACAACTGAAAATTGTCATAAAAAAATTACCTGCTATTATATGTGCCTATTCTAAAATAATATGATACTTTCGCACAATAATAAAAATTTAAAGATTTAATGGAATTAAAAGATATTGTAGCAGTATCAGGCCAAAGTGGATTACACAAAATTATTGGTCGTACAAAAAACGGATTGATTTTAGAAACAATTGGTGCTAATAAAAAATTTGCAACTGGTTACCAAGACAGAGTAAGTATATTGGAAGATATTAGCATGTATGCGGTAGATGGCGATATTAAATTATCGGAAATTCTACAAAAAGCACATGCAGCAGGAAATGTACCAACAGCAAAAGATGATGCAAAATTACAACGTAAATTTTTAGTTGATTTAATTCAATTAGACAGTGAAAGAGTATATGATAGCGATATCAAAAAGTTTTTTACTTGGTACAATGCATTAATAGGAATTGTTGATTTTGCTAATTTAGTAACAGCTGAAAAAGAAGAAAATACTGATTCAGATGAAAATGAAGAATCAGATACTAAAGAAGAAAAACCTAAAAAAGTAGCTGCAAAAAAAACTGCTACTCCAAAGACGGTAGCTCCTAAAAACACCGCACCAAAAACAAATAGCAAAGGTGCTGGAGCCTCAAAAACTACTTATAGACCAAAATCGGTTTAATAATTATAAAAAAAATTACAAAAAATCCATTTACGAATTAGTAAATGGATTTTTTAGTGAAAAGATTTGATAGTTATCAAATTCATTTA
>CAIUQQ010000368.1 GCA_903901345.1 uncultured Bacteroidota bacterium
AAATTTAAGCAATGCTGGTCAATATAGCGGAGCAACCACAAAACAATTAACCATTACAGGAGTAACGGCAAGTAATAAAAACCAACTATTCCGTTGTATTGTTTCATCATCTCCTTGCGTTGACACAAGCACCACTTCCACCATTTATGTTACGCCTGCAGGAATAAACACAAAGGCAAATAACCATGGCATCCAATTGCAACCCAATCCTGCCAGCGAGTATATTCGTATAACCGTGGAAGCGAATCTTGTTGGCGCTGCATACACTGTTTTAGATGAGAATGGAAAAGTGATAATGAAAGGAGTTGTAGCCGAAGAAAACACCACACTTTCCTTGCGCGACTTCGCCTCAGGGGTATATCTGTTTCGCATTGGTAATTCTTCTGTACAAACCTTTTAGGTGGTGAAGAAATAATTACATTTTGAATTTTAAATACAAGCAGTGCTTGTAAGTTACAGGTGCTGCTTGTAGTAATGTGATTAATTTCGAAGCTATAATTTCTGCTCTTTAATGTGAATCATCGTATGAAAAAATTTTATCTGTTTTTTGTTGTTTCTTTTTTGATCTCGTTTAATGCAAACGCCCAGGTCCCATTGTAATACTGTAATACTCCCCAAAAATAGCACCAAAGGTTTAGTTAAAAAAATCTTTAATTTTACTAAACCAAATGACCAAACAAACCAGACGCAAATTTACGGCTGAATTTAAGGTTTAGTTAGCCTCATTGAAAAATTCAGTGGCATTGACCACCTATTTTCATTCGTGATTGATCACTTGTTAAAATATTGTTTTACGCCCTGCAACCCATTATTTTTAATGTTCAGCAAATTCTGATCCAGGTGGTCAATGCGACCGAATTTCCCAGTAATCACGGGAAAATGTTAATGCTGAAAATGAGCTTTTATTTGATCGCATATTCGCTTACAATTATTATTTGTAATTTACAAGTATTAGTTGTAGGTTTGTACATATATTTACATTTTTTTTATTATGCAACATCCTATCAATTAAATAGTTGTTTTGTAAATCGAAGCTTGATTTTTTTGCATTACTGTGAAGCACAAATATATACGTAAAAAACTCACAACATTTATTTAATAATATTGAAAGTGTTTTTTTTTATCGCCGACTTATACCATTAATTTATAGTAAAGATAATAAAGTGATTAATTATAAAATAAATAGAAATGATAAGATGAAAATAAAAACAACACAAGCGTTTATTATTTTAGTAAGTAGCTTAATATTACTCTCATTTGCACAAAAGGTTCGCAACTATCAAACAGAATGCATCTCCAATGATATTGATGGTTACATTACCATAAAAATATGGGACACGAAAAAGGGTGCAAAATATAAGCCAGAACAAGCCCGAAAAGATGCTATCCATGCAATTTTATTTTCAGGAATATCTGGGGGTAACGGTTGTACCACACAACCACCAATTCTAAACAAAACCGAGGAGCAAGAAAACTTTAAAACCATTGAAAAGAGTTTCTTCGCTAAGAAAGGTAAATGGTCAATGTTTACTAGAAGCTCTGCAACTGAAACCACATTACCAGCCAACTTAGGAATAAAAAATTGGAAAGTTTACCAAGTATCTATTTCAAAAAACGAACTTCGAAAATACCTAGAAGAACAAAAAATAATCAAATCACTAACTAATGGATTCTAATATGAAAAAATTACACTTTATACTAATAGCTTTTGGTCTGCTAGTTTCAACAAATACACTATTTGCACAAGCTAAAAAACCAACTTTAATGATTTTACCAAGTGACAACTGGTGCGAGCAGCGATATTTTATGACCGAGTTTGATAATCAAGGTGCCAAACAAAAAGTTCCGAACTACAAACAAGCTTTTCAAGAGGATACAGAGTTAGGTCAGATTATTAGTAAAATCGGATCGTTAATGATTGATAGGGGCTTCCCTTTAAAGGATGCTGAGCAGGAATTGAAAGCCATAGAAGCCCGAAATGCTGAAGACAATATGACTACAAGCACTTCTAGTAGTTCTGCCATTTCCGAAAGTCCATTAGATAAATTAAAGAATAAAGCCAAAGCTGATATTGTTATTCAAATTTGGTGGAAAGTAACAAAAACCGATAATGGAAAAGTTATATCTTTTGTATTAGAAGCCTTTGATGCATACACCAGCAAGCGTATTGCATCTGCTACAGGAAATGGCACACCAAATAATACTGATATAGTTCCCGTATTATTACAAAATGCAATTCTTGCAAACATTGATCCTTTTGCAGCACAACTACAATCTCATTTTGATGATATGTTTAATAATGGAAGAGAAATTTTGCTTACAGTAAAAAAATGGAACAGCTGGGATAAAAATATGGAAACCGAAATTGATGGAAAAGAAATTACAGATTATGTAAATGAATGGCTTCAAAAAAATACAGTAAAAGGTAAATTTAGTATGGCTGATGCAACTGAAAATATAATACGTTGCGACCAAGTGCGGATACCATTATATGATGCAAATAACAATGCCATTGATGCACGTCAGTTTGCTAAGGGCTTACAAAAATATTTAAAAGCAGCGCCTTTTAATTTTGAAGTTAAATTAATGACTCGTGGACTGGGAGAAGCAATCCTCGTTTTGGGTGAAAAATAAATAATTATGAAAAATTTTATAGTAGTACTAATTTTAATCGTTGCAACAATTTCCAGCAATGCGCAAGTGAAATTTGATGACTTTGGAAGAATTGTTTTAAACACTTATTTACCTGATAACATAGCAATACCAGCAGAAGCAAAAAACTTGCTAATAACCAAGCTAAATCAAATTACAAGTAATAACGGGATGGGCGGTAGCCAAGCAAACCCACGTTTTATTATTACTGCAAATGTAAATGTAGGCACTAAAGACATTATTGCAGGACCTCCACAAATGATTGCTCAAAATTTAGATATTACTCTCTTTATTGGTGACGCTATTACTAATTCTATCTTCTCAAATACAACATTAAGTTTGAAAGGAGTTGGTACAAACGAGAATAAGGCGTTTATAGAAGCCTTGAAAACCATTAATCCTAAGAACAAGGAAGTTTTAGCGTTTTTAGAAGAGGGAAAAACGAAAATTATTAGTTATTATAATACACAATGTGATTTTATATTAAAAAATGCCAACGCACTTGCAGAGCAATTTAAGTTTAATGAGGCTATTTATGAATTAATGGTGGTTCCAGAAGTTTGTAAAGAATGTTATTTTAAAACGAAAGATGAAGCAGGTGTTATTTTTAAAAAGAAAACAGAAAGTGATTGTTCTGAAAAGCTAAATGAAGCAAAATTAATTTGGGCAGCTGAGCCAACCGAAATTGGAGCATTAAAAGCATCAGCTATTATGATAAATATTATTCCATCTGATAATTGTAAAGCAGAAATAAATAAACTAGCAGGTGAAATAAAAAACAAACTGCAATTAGAACAAAAAAAGAAATATGATTTTGATATGCTTGAAATGGAAAAACGCTATGACACTGAACAAAAAATAATTGATGCACAGAAAGAAATTTCGATTGAATATTTAAGAAATCAACCTAAAACCGTAACTTATAATAACATTTATTGGAGGTAATTATGGAAAATATTTTTAAGATATATGGTGCATACGAATGGAATTTAAAAGCTCAAAAAGCGAAAAATAAATATTCGACACTAGCTTTTAAAAGTTTAATAAGCCAATTAGAAAATAGAGTTTCTAATAACCTCAAAGACGATAGTATTAAAATTAGATATAATCGTTTAAGAGCCACTGCTGGTTCATATTTATTGGATGGGATAATTGATAGGTTGAATAATTGTGATGCTTTAATATTTGATATAACTAATCACAACCCAAATGTGATGTTTGAATTAGGAATTGCCATTGTTACTTCTCGTCAATTAAAATCTAGGAAAGTCTATATTATTTGTGAAGGTAAAGATTTTAAGTCTGCCGATATTCCTTCTGATCTTCAAGGTTATTTCATTTCGTTATATGAAATAAAAAATAATAAAGCAGAATTTCATGATAGCAATTCACTGGCAATGAGTTTAGTTTCTGAAATTGCCGATAAGTTTATAAAATCATATATTGAAGATGAAAACTAGGATTTTATTTTATTTTATTTTTATCGCGTCAAGCGCTCTTGCCCAATCTTTCAGCGATGAAAAAACTTCGGCAATTAATTTCGTAAAGCGTGTTTATGCTTCATCTCCATTCGAGGGAGTAAAGAAACTTGAAGGGGAATCAGGAAATTACTACGCAGTTTCTGTTACATTGATCAATATTCCCAAAGACTCTGTACTTAGTGTAGTTCCAAAAGCACAATCAAAAGCTCAGCTTAGTGCAGAACAAGGTTTTGCCGAACCATGTGTGAAGTTTGAAATGATTGACAGATTAGAAAAAGGCAATCAAAACACGTATCTTTTCTTGTGCACAACGCTAGAAGAATTTATTACCGACATTATTAAGAAAAAAAGTATTGACGGTGCACGCATCATTTCTGCACCAGCTAATAAATATATTGTTAGCACCATAACTTTAGAAAACGCAAAATATACTACTCCTGAAATGCGAGATAAAGCAGCTTTTATGAAAGCAAAGCAATTGGTTAACACACTCGTAAATGGGTCAACCATCACATCAGACCAGATAATCAGGACTGACGAAAACGATATTAGAACAGAAATAACCATCACCGAAATAGTTAAAGAACATGCCATAGGCTTTATTCAAGGCTTGGAATTACTTTTCGCCAAAGAAATAATTCAAAACAAAACAACCTATGTATATTACTCAAATATTTAATCCCAAAAGCATGAATAAACTCAAACCAATAATTGCTTTATTAGTGCTAACATTTTTCTCTTTTGGAGTATTTGCACAAACAAATAGTAAAGATGTAAGCATTACCTCAAGTGGTAGTGGTAAAACCTTGGAGGATGCAAAACAAGCGGCATTGCGAAGTTCTACTGAACAGGCCTTTGGTGCTTTTATTTCTTCAAAAACAGAAATGTTCAATGACCAGGTGGTGGCTGACCAAATGGCATCGGTTTCCAGCGGAAACATTAAATCCTATGAAGTGCTAAATGAATCTCAATTACCAGATGGTAGCTGGGGTGTTACTTTAAAAACAATTGTTTCGGTTGATAAACTGACCAGTTTTGTTGAGGCAAAAGGTATTGCTATAGAAATTAAAGGCGGCATGTTTGCTTTAAATATTAAACAACAATTATTAAATGAGCAAGGTGAAATTAAAGCAGTTAGCGAAATGGTTGGATTACTTCATGAGCCCATGCAAATTTCTTTTGATTATGTTATTAAAAGTAGCGACCCCAAATCATTAGACGCAGAAAGTAAAAACTGGGAAATACCATTAGTTGTTACAGCAACTACTAATAAAAATATCGATTTTTGTGCAAACTATTGTATTAAAACATTATCAGCATTAAGCCTTCCTTCTAAAGAAGTAACAAGTTATCAAAGTTTAAACAAAGCCGTTTTCCCTGTTGTCATTAATTACAATGGAGTTGCTAAAACTTTTTATTTAAGAAAACAAAGCAGTATAAATGCATTAAA
>CAIUQQ010000369.1 GCA_903901345.1 uncultured Bacteroidota bacterium
CTCACTATCAATGTGCCGTAGGCACTATATATTGGTAACAAACCCAAACAACTTTGTGCCGTAGGTACAATATATTGGTAAGGTATACTATGCCTCACTATCAATGTGCCGTAGGCACTATATATTGGTAACAAACCCAAACAACTTTGTGCCGTAGGCACTATATATTGGTAAGGTATACAAGTACTGTTTCTATAATCCTTCAACCAACTAATTAAATTATCAACCATACAACCAACTGAATTTTGTTAAATTTTTATTCAAAAAATCACAGTTGAAATTCTATATTTGCCCTGCAAAAAAAACACCGTACTCATATGTTTGAAAGTTTAAGTAGTAAGTTAGAAAAAGCATTTAAAACCCTAAAAGGTCAAGGTAAAATATCGGAAATTAACATAGCTGAAACAGTTAAAGAAATTCGTAAAGCCTTAATTGATGCCGATGTAAACTATAAAATAGCAAAGCAATTTACTGATACCGTTAAAGAAAAAGCCTTAGGACAAAACGTATTAACAAGTTTAAGTCCAGGACAATTATTAGTAAAAATAGTAAACGATGAGTTAACAGAATTATTAGGCGGAAAAACCGAAAACATAAACACTACCGGTAATCCGGCTATTATATTAATGGCAGGTTTGCAAGGAAGTGGAAAAACTACTCATTCTGCTAAGCTAGCAAACTACTTTAAAAAACAAGGTAAAAGCGTCATGATGGCTGCTGCCGATGTGTATCGTCCGGCTGCTATTCAGCAATTAATTGTATTAGGCGAACAAATAGAAGTGCCTGTTTACTTTGAAATGGAAAATAAAAATCCAGTTCAAATAGCAGAAAATGCCGTGAAAGCTGCCATTGCTGGCAATCATAAAATACTGATTATAGATACTGCCGGTCGTTTGAGTATTGACGAAGAAATGATGGCTGAAATTGGAAATATAAAATCCAAAGTAAAGCCACAAGAAATTCTTTTTGTAGTTGATTCAATGACAGGACAAGATGCTGTAAATACAGCAAAAGCCTTTAACGATGTGTTGGATTTTACAGGTGTTATTCTTACCAAATTAGACGGTGACACCCGTGGTGGTGCTGCTCTTTCTATAAAAACTGTTGTTCAAAAACCCATTAAGTTTGTGGGTATGGGCGAAAAAATGGATGCCCTTGACGTTTTTCATCCCGATAGGATGGCACAACGTATTTTGGGAATGGGCGACATTGTTACTTTAGTAGAACGCGCCCAATCTGTTTTCAACGATGAAGAAGCAGCAAAAATTCACAAAAAATTACTCAAAGACCAATTTACCTTTGAAGATTTTTATACCCAAATTCAACAAATTAAGAAAATGGGTAATTTAAAAGATTTAATGGCCATGATTCCTGGCGTGAGCAAAGCCATTAAAGACATTGATATCAGTGATGATGCTTTTAAAGGAATTGAAGCAATTATTAATTCTATGACTCCTGCTGAACGCAAAACTCCAGATATACTGAACGGAAACCGCAGAAAACGTGTTGCCATGGGCAGCGGAACCGATATTCAACAAGTAAATCAACTGCTAAAGCAATTTGAAGAAATGCGCAAAATGATGCGTACCATGAACAAAATGCCAGGCGGTGGAATGGGAATGAAGAATCTACCTTTTAAAATGTAAGGTTTTAAAAAAAGTGCGGAGTGCGGACTGTGGAGTGCGAAATATAATCCCGATGCATCGGGACGAAATTCAAATCACGAAATTCAAATATTGTCTAATAGAAAGTAAATAATAATATATCCAAAAATTTGGTTTAATGATAATTCCGTAGAGACGTTGCATTGCAACGTCTTTTTTTATATTGAAGACCTAACATGTTGCGTCTTTACAAATGATTTTAAAAAATTTATAAAATTCCCTACATTCGAATTTTTAATAAAATCATGAAAAATCGTTACAGAAATAATTTGTCAATTGCTTATTGCCTATTGCTTGTTTGCTTATTGCCAATTGCCAATTTGCTAAAGGCGCAAACCAATTACTCCAAAATTGTAAATCCTTTTATTGGCACTGGCGGACACGGACATACTTTCCCTGGTGCGGTAGCTCCTTTTGGAATGGTGCAAGTAAGTCCAGATACGCGCATAGATGGAAGTTGGGATGGCTGCAGTGGTTACCATGAAAGCGATTCTATTATTTATGGTTTTAGCCATACGCATTTAAGTGGAACTGGTTGCAGCGATTATGGCGATATTATGTTAATGCCCATGATGGGTGAAGCCAGTTTTGATAACAAAGTTTATTCTTCCAAATATTCTCATAAAAACGAAAAAGCCAATGCTGGATTTTACAGTGTACATTTAAACGATGATGACATTGATGTGGAACTAACTACTACCACTCGTGTAGGATTTCACAAATACACATTTAATAAATCAGGTAAAATGAATGTTATTTTAGACTTATTACACCGTGATAAATTATTAGATGGGAAAATAAAAATAATAGATAACAAAACCATTGAAGGTTATAGAATAAGTTATGCTTGGGCTGCCGATCAACGTGTTTATTATAGAATTGAGTTTTCGAAACCTTTTATAGGAAAATCTTTACGTGGTGAAGGAAATGCGATGTTAACAGGTGGTGCTTTTGAATTTGATGTAAAAAAAGGTGAACAAGTTTTTGTAAAAGTGGCTATCAGTGGTGTGGATGAAGAAGGTGCAAAAAAGAACATGCAAGCCGAACTTCCTCATTGGGATTTTAACAAAGTAAGAACCGATTGCGAAGCAATGTGGAACCAAGAATTAAATAAAATTCAAGTAAAAGGTGGCACTGCTGACCAACAAATTATTTTTTATACCGCACTTTACCATTGCTTTATTCACCCAAGTATATACAACGATGTAGACGGAAGATACCTTGGCCGTGACATGAAAATTCACAAAACAGATGGCTTTAATTATTACACTGTTTTTAGTTTATGGGATACATTTAGGGCTTTACATCCTTTGTTTAACATAGTGCAGCGTGAAAGAAATTTAGATTTTATCAAAACATTTTTGGAGCAATACAAACAAGTTGGTCGCTTGCCCATGTGGGAACTTAGCAGCAACGAAACCAATTGTATGATTGCCAACCATGGCATTAGTGTAATAGCCGATGCTTATGCAAAAGGAGTTGATCAATTTGACCTTGAATTGGCCATAGAAGCTTGTGAAAAAACAGCCAATATGCCCCATTTAGGAATGCCCACATTCCGTAAAAAAGGATTTTTAGCGGTAGAAGATGAGCATGAAAGCGTAAGTAAAAGTTTGGAATATGCTTATAACGATTGGTGCATTACCAAATTATATAGTGTTTTAGCCGATAAACCCGCAGATGAATACAATGAAATGCATTTTTCTATTTTAAATAAAAATAAATGGAAAAACTTATTCAATCCTAATAATGGATTTATTCAACCTCGCTCCAACGGAGGTTGGCTAAAACCATTTAATCCAAAAGAAGTAAATAATCACTATACCGAAGCCAATGCTTGGCAATATAATTTCTTTGTTCCACAAGATGTAAATGGCTTAATCAATGCCTATGGAGGCAATAATAATTTTGAAGCTAAATTAGATGAAATGTTTACTACATCGAGCAAAACTGATGGCCGAGAACAAGCTGATATTTCTGGATTAATAGGCCAATATGCACATGGTAATGAACCAAGTCATCACATGGCGTATTTGTATAATTTTATTGGTAAGCCAGAAAAAACCCAACAAAAAGTACATCAAATAATCAATGAAATGTATTCAAATAATACCAATGGCTTGTCGGGGAATGAAGACTGCGGACAAATGAGCGCTTGGTATGTGTTTAGTGCCATGGGTTTTTATCCTTTTTGTCCTGGTGAAAACAAATATGCAAGTACCAAATCTATATTTAATGAAGTATTGATTTTGGGTAAAAAGTTTAATTATGAAGAAGCTAAAATTGATACCGAAACTTCCAATTTGAATTTAGACATTGCACCAATCATTGACGCTGAAAACAAAATGTTTAAAGATAGTTTATTGGTAAATATGTATTCATTAAATCCTGAAAAACCTACTGTATATTATACCATGGTTGGTGCTGATGAAAACCTATTAAAAGAAACGCCAATCAAAGCATTTACAAAGCCTTTTTATATAAAAAACTCCGTTAAAATTCATGTGCATTCAAACAATAAAATTGAAAATTATTTGAATGAAGCTTATTTCCATAAAATACCAAATAACTGGACTGTAAAACTGAATTGTAAATACAATAAACAATACACAGCTGGTGGCGATGCTGGCATTATTGATGGTTTGTTAGGTTATAAAGATTGGCGCAAAGGAGGTTGGCAAGGTTACCAAAGTCAGGACTTTGAAGCGGTAATTGATTTACAAGAAAAGAAAGAAATCAGTGAAATTTCGTCTAATTATTTACAAGATTCTCGCTCATGGATATTATTGCCAAAAGAAGTGGAATATTATATATCCAACGATGGAATAAATTATGAAATGGTTGGCACTTGGACAGAAAATGTTAACTGGAAAACAGAAGAAACATTTACTAAAAAAGCAGTTTATAATTTAACCAAAAAAGTAATAGCGCGTTACGTAAAAGTAGTAGCCAAAAACTTTGGTGCATTGCCTGAAGGACATCAAGGAGTTGGTGGCGATGCCTTTATTTTTGTAGATGAAATAGAAGTGAAGTAGACCATTGACGATAGACCATAGTTGATAGTTGCTAGAAGCAGCTAACTAAAAACCTTTCATGGTGAGGGCAATTCGTTTTCTTACCAAATCAACTTCCAATACTTTTACTTGTACTTGTTGCTGTAATTTTACTACCTGGTTTGGGTCGGCAATAAACTTATCGGCTAATTGCGAAATGTGAACCATGCCATCTTGTTTTACGCCAATATCTACAAAACAACCAAACTTGGTAATATTGGTAACTATGCCCGGCAATATCATTCCTTGGTATAAATCTTCTGGTTTTTTTACATTAGCAAAACTGAATTGTTGAATCATTGCTCGTGGATCGCGGCCAGGTTTTGCAAGCTCTTTTAAAATATCGTTGATGGTTAATAAACCCGCTGTTTCAGTAATATAGTTTTCGGGTCTAATGGTTTTCCGGATGGCTTCATTGCTAATCAAATCATTTACAGAACAAGCATTTTTCTTTGCCATTTGCTCTACAATTACATAACTTTCGGGATGAACTGCGCTGTTATCTAACACATTTTTTGCATTTGGAATGCGTAAAAATGCTGCGCATTGTTCAAAGGCTTTATCACCCAAACGAGGAATTTTTTTCAACTGATTTCTGGAAGTAAAAGCCCCATTTTCATTCCTAAAATTAATGATATTTTGCGCTGTTTGCGCACTTAAACCCGACACATAAGTTAACAAACTTTTACTGGCAGTATTTAAATTAACTCCAACTTGATTTACACAACTTTGCACCACCACATCCAAACTTTGTTTCAATTTATTTTGATCTACATCGTGTTGGTATTGCCCCACTCCTATTGACTTTGCATCTATTTTTACCAACTCAGCTAATGGGTCAGCAAGCCTGCGGCCAATAGAAACCGAACCTCTTACTGTTAAATCTTTATCGGGAAATTCTTCCCTAGCCACTTCACTTGCCGAATAAATAGATGCACCATTTTCGTTCACCATAAATATTTGCGGTTCATTTTTAAATGTAATGTTTCTAATAAATTCTTCTGTTTCGCGACCAGCAGTTCCATTGCCTATGGCAAAAGCTTCGATATTATATTTTTCTACTAAATATATAATTTTAGCTTCCGCTTTTTGTACATCGCGCTGAGGCTCGTGAGGATAAATAATGTCATCAACTAATAATTTGCCTTCTTCATTTAAACAAACCACTTTACAACCCGATCTAAATCCCGGATCAATGGCTAAAATACGTTTACTTCCTAAAGGTGCTGAAAGCAATAATTGTTTCAAATTTTCAGCAAAAACTCTTATAGCTTCTTCATCGGCTTTGGCCTTGGCTAAGTTCCTAAATTCTGTTTCCATGGAAGGAGAAAGCAGGCGTTTATAACTGTCTTTTATGGCCAATTCTATTTGATAACTGCTATCGTTATTTCTTTTTACAAAAATATATTCAAGTCTTTGAATGGCTATTTCTTCATCAGGCTCAATGCTTAATTTTAAAAAACCTTCTTCTTCTCCTCTAAATACTGCTAATAACCTGTGCGATGGACAACGATTTAAAGGTTCATCGTATTTAAAATAATCTTGGAATTTGATTCCTTCGGTTTCTTTTCCTTTGGCTACTTTGGTGTAAACTACCGCATGTTTTTCAAACTGATTTCTGATTGTATTTCTGGCTTTAGCATCTTCATTTACCATTTCAGCTATAATATCTCTTGCACCTTGCAAAGCTTCCTCTTCGTTTGTAACACCATTTTTCAAATAACGACTGGCTTCAATTTCTGGACTGTTATTATTTTCTTTCAATATCCAAATTGCCAAAGGCTCCAAACCTTTTTCACGGGCAATGCTTGCTTTGGTTTTACGTTTGGGTTTATAGGGTAAATAAATATCTTCCAATAAATTTAAATCCCAACAATCTTGAATACTTTTTTCCAATAAAGGCGTTAGTTTTCCTTGCTCTTTAATGGTTTCAATAATGGAAATTTTACGTTTTACTAAATCTGTAAACTTTAAATTTAGCAACCTAATATTTTCAATTTGAACTTCGTCAAGTACATTGGTAAGCTCTTTTCTGTAGCGAGCAATGAAAGGAACAGTGCTACCTTCATTCAGTAATTTAACAGTAGCTATTACTTGTTTTTGTTGAATGCCAAGCTGATTAGCAATGATGGAAATAAAATCGTTTTCGTGCATAAAGTGGCACAATATAGTAATTATGTTGATTGGATGATAAAATATTGAACGTAGGGGCAGACCCATGTGTCTGCCAAAATTTTAAAACAAATGGGACGTATTTCTTAAACAAAAAAAGGAACTAGTTTTTACACCAATTCCTTTTCTATTTCCATATAATTTATAACTTATAGTTTTACAACCCACCCAAATTTATCTTCAATTTTTGAAGTTTGAATATCGCTTAAGTTTTTATATAACCAATTTGAAACTTTTCTATTTTCGGCCGGTGGCAATTCAAAACGTTCATTTTTATAAGCTATGGTTTCAATTTTGGCTATTAATGCTGCCGTTCCAGTTCCAAAAGCATCCGTTAATTTTCCATCTCTTGCTGCTTGTGCAATTTCTTCTATGCTAATATGTCTTTCTTCAACATTGTAATTTGCATCTCGTAACATTTTTATACAACTATCGCGCGTAACGCCTTTTAGTATATTACCGTCTAATGCTGGAGTAATTACTGTTTCTTCATTTAACACAAAAAACAAATTCGTGGTTCCCGATTCTTCTACATATTTATGTTCACGACCATCAGTCCAAATAATTTGATCAAAACCTGCATTTTTGGCTTCCATAGTTGGCAGCATACTAATTCCATAATTACCAGCAGCTTTAGCACTTCCCGCCATTCCATCAAAAGCGCGGGTATATTTTTCTTCTACTTTTACTTTAATTGGTTTTGGATAGTAGCTATTTACTGGGCAACAAAAAATGATAAAAGAATAATTCATGCTTGTTCTTACACCAATAAAATCATCAGTGGCAAACATAAATGGACGTAAATACAATGAACTTCCTTCTTTAGTTGGAATCCAGTTTTGGTCTAATTTTACCAATTCACTTAATCCACCCATAAATAATTCTTCAGGAATAGTTGGCATTCCCATTCTTTGAGCTGAAATATTAAATCTTTCAAAATTAGCTAAAGGGCGAAATAATTGAGGATTTCCTTGTTCATCTTTAAAAGCTTTCATGCCCTCAAAAATTGATTGTCCGTAATGTAAACTTGATAAAGCAGGTGAAAAACTAATATTTCCGTAAGGTAAAATCTCTCCAGTTTGCCATTCTCCATTTTCATAATCAACTCTAAACATGTGATCTGAAAATATTTTTCCGAATTCTATATTATTAAAATCACAAGTATTGATTCTAGATTGAGAGTTTTTGTTAATTTTGATGCTTATTGCCATCTGTAAAATTTTAAAAAAATGAACGCTAATTTAATAATTGAAAATCCTTTCATTGAACCATTATTCGATGAATTTTTCGTAGTCAAAGAAAAACAAAATTCTATACAATACAAGTTCAGTGGAACCAACCAACAACGCTTTGTTTTATTGATAGATAAATCGCTAAATAACAGCGAAATGGATTTACTGAATAATATCATTCAAGCTGGCTTAAAATTAAACATGAATGAAATGGCGCTTTTAAATATAAATGAGCAAGAAGAAGGTGCTTCAATAAGTGACATTATATTAAGTCTGAAGCCGCTAAAAATGATCATTTGGGGCTGCGATGAATGGCTAACAAAAGAAGGTTGGAATATTCCTGCTCATCAGTTTGCCATTGTACGAAGTACACAAATATTAAAAGCGGAACATTTAATAAATTATGAAACTAACAAAGATTTAAAAATGCAACTTTGGAGCTTTGGAATTAAAAAAATGATTGGATAATGGAAATAATTTTTGCAAGTCATAATGAAAATAAAGTAACAGAAATTAGTGCGTTAATTGGCACAAATTTTATTATAAAATCACTCAATGCAATTGGCTATCATGATGAAATAATAGAAGATGGTGAAACGCTAGAAGCAAATGCTTTAATAAAAGCAAGAACCATTTATAATAAAACTAAAAGCAACTGTTTTGCCGATGATACCGGCTTATTGGTAGAAGCCTTAAATAACGAACCGGGAGTTTATAGCGCGCGTTATGCCGGTGAGCAAAAAAACGCCAATGATAACATGAATTTATTGATGAAAAACCTTGCTGATTTTGACAATAAAAATGCACGTTTTGTAACTGTAATTGCTTTAATAATTGATGGAAAAGAATATTTGTTTGAAGGTGAATTATCAGGAAAAATTACCGATACCAAAACCGGTAAATTCGGATTTGGTTATGACCCAATATTTATTCCAAATGGTTTTAACATTTCATTAGCTGAAATGGATTTACAAGAAAAAAATAAAATTAGTCACAGGGCAAAAGCATTTGAAAAAATGATAGCCTTTTTAACTACTTACCATCAGTAAAAAAATATATTTCTTGTAAATAACTTAACACTACTTTTTCTCTAACCTCAGTTTTGTTATATTTTTTATCACATCGTTATAAACACTGTCGAGCAGCTGCGGTTCTTCTAAGTAGTAGGTATAATTATCGTTGAATTGTTTTTCGGTAATATTATTTTTCTTGTAAACATATTCATAATGCCATAACATTGATTTGTTTAGGCTATCAATTAAAAATCCTTGTTGGTTAACACCTGCTTCCGCAATTTGAATGTCTGTTAAAATGTTTGCCATTTTAGTTCTATCAAAAAACGGATTTGGTTTTAAAGAATTATCCGTTTGGCAAGCAATTGTAGTAATAACTAATGCAATTAATGCATATTTGTAAATTGAATTTATCATCATGAGTATAGCTGCAAATATTGAAAAAATAAAACAACAACTAAGCCAAAATATTAAATTAATTGCGGTAAGCAAAACAAAACCGGTGGAAACCCTTATGGAAGCTTACAATTCGGGGCAAAAAATATTTGGCGAAAATAAAGTTCAGGAGCTTGTAAGCAAGTTTGAACAAATGCCAAAAGACATAGAATGGCACATGATTGGTCATTTGCAAAGCAATAAAGTAAAATATATTATTCCTTTTGTGGCATTGATTCATTCGGTTGACAGTGAAAATATTTTACTTGAAATAAATAAGCAAGCCGCTAAAATCAATAAAATTCAACAGGTGCTTTTGCAAATTAGCATTGCCGATGAAGTAACAAAATTTGGTTTTGAAGAAGCAGAATTATTTAACCTTCTAGTAAAATATAAAAACCATGAATTTCCCAATATTGAAATAGTTGGTTTAATGGGAATGGCAACATTTACTGATAATGAGGAGCAAATTGCAAATGAATTTGCAGGCTTAAAAAAACTATTTGACAATGTAAAATCTACTTATTTTTCTTCACAGGAACCTTTCCATCAATTATCGATGGGAATGAGCAGCGATTATCAAATTGCCATTGCCAATGGCAGCAATTTAATTAGAGTTGGAAGTACTATTTTTGGTGGAAGATAACATTTGAAAATTAGAAAAAATATTCCGATTAATCGGAACGAAATTCGAATAAAGAAATTCGAAAGAATATTCCGATTAATCGCATGTGCGTCAACTTAATTTGATTTTTCAAGGAAAAAACGGTTAATTTTATATTCAAACTATCAGATTGATACGTTAAAGTTCCGTAGGAACGGCACTATTGTAACAACGGGTTTTAACCCGTTGAAAAAA
>CAIUQQ010000370.1 GCA_903901345.1 uncultured Bacteroidota bacterium
ATGACGAGAACTCAATAAAAAATTTGAATCATTGTCTATTTCAATTGCATTTGAATGCACATAATCAATATTGCTAGCAAGTAAATCAACTCCTTTAGCCGCTGTTACTGGCAAATAATCCAATGTTTTCCATTCAAAAATCACGTTATTATCTTTATCTATTTCTTGAATAATATTACCTAAAACAATTGCGTTTGTTAAACCACCAACCACACTGTCTAGCATATTAATTGTTGCAAACTCGTAGGCCATAACAACATAATTTTGTGTGTTTTTGTTATATTGAATATCATGATTATCTGTTATGTAACCATTCCCAGCTTCAATTTTTTTAATAAAATTAAAGTTTGAATCCAATAGAACATAACTTTTTGAATTAGTATTAAAATAACTAAAAGTTGTTTCGTTTAATTTTTTAAAATCCAATACACTTCCATTTGTTAATTTTTCAAAAACAATTTCACCGTTACCATTTAATATTAATAACCTGTTTTGGTCACTAGGATTAACAGTAATGGTTGAAATAAAATAATACCCAGTAGCTTTTCCATTATTTGCAATAATATTTACTGCGTTCTGGTTTTTAAAAATATTAATTAAGTTTTTTGTAGTATCTAAACTTGTGACAGATTTTTTATTATCAGTATTTATATATTCAGGAAATTCATCAGAAAACTTTATTGTTTTAATTCCATTGTTATCACTAATGGTGTAAAACCAAAAACTGAAACCACTTATAGATGAAGAGTTAGTATATTTTAAATTACTATCAACATCTACTTTTACTTTCACATTGTTTGTAAATGGATTTATTGGATTTAAAATTATTGTTTTTAAATCGGCAGGAAAAATAATGCTGTAAGGAACGGGTATATTATTGTCTAATATTATAATATTTGATTTTATTGCTAAAGTATCTTTACTAATTGTATCATTAAATTTTAGTAATATATTAGTATTGGTACTATTATAAAAACTATTATGTTTAGGTATTGAATAAACTACATCATTACTAAATACAGTTTGAGCGTAAATACCTTTGCATATTGTAATGATAAATAATAAGGGTATTATTTTCAAAAAAAATTCAGATTTCATAATTATAATTTCTTCGAATTTCAACTTATAAAAACTTATTTTCTTCTTAATTAAAGTAATTCTAATTATTTGGCAAAACATAAAATTCTATCTGTTTGTTTTATAGCACAATAGACAACAAATGAATAAAATCATTGCTAAATATTTTACAAATCTAACACAGAAAACATACCGTTTTCGTGATTTAGTAATTTTACAAACCACATTTTTGAATAATTATTTAATCGTTTTATGGTTTCTAACTCTCCAATCTTTTCACCAACATATACATATTGCCTTCTAAAGGTAGATAGCCATATTCGTAACAAAACACATAGATAGCACCTGCTTTGGTGGTGTAAGTGTGGGTTTGGTAACTAAAATTATATCCTTTTTCTTGTAGTTTTTTTAAAGTAACTTTTGTTTTCCCCTCTTCTACTGGAATCAAACTTTCTAGTATTCTTCGGTTTTTGCGCAGCACGTTATTGATGGTTTTCATCAAAGCACTAGTATCGCTATTGAGTCTATTATTATAGTTACTCCGGCAGGCATCGTCACAAAACTTTTTGTCGATTCTGCCTTTTATTATTTCGCCACAACTGGCACATGTTTTAGTTTCCATAATAATAATTAATCATTTTGAATTTTTAATTTAGCTTCTAATTCCTTATTTATATTTTTAAGTTTTTTAATTATCCAACTTTTATAAATGGTATCAAAAAAAAAAGCCTAGCAATAATAATTGGTTGGCATAAGGAAAATGCATAATTTTTAAAATGGCTCCTGTTATTATTACTAGGGCGCATAATGTTGAAATAAGATTCTCGTTTTTCATGTTTTAAAGTTATAGCTTGAGTGTATAATTATTTGGTTGTATTCTTTACTAAATCAATTATTTACTTCCGCAATATAAAAAATATTTACCGATTGCAAACGGGTAAATACGGTTATTATCGGAACTAAATGGATAATATACGAATCGGGTTATGAAGCCGCCACATCTTTGCAGTGTTGAATTACAAAAACAATTGAAATGTAATGCCAACAAAAAGATTTATTTATATTATTTAAAAACAAAAAACAACACGTATGAACAATTTAAAAAACAGCATTCGCCTAATTGGAAACTTAGGCCAAAATCCAGAAGTAAAAGAAACTACTAACGGAAAAAAATTAGCAAAATTCAGTGTAGCTACTAATGAAAGTTACCGCGATGAGAGTGGTAAAGAAGTAAAAGAAACCATGTGGCATAACCTTATAGTTTGGGGCAAGCAAGCTGAAAATGTAGAAAAATATTTAAAAAAAGGAAGTGAAGTGGCCGTTGAAGGCAAACTGAGTAACCGCAATTACACTGATAAAGAAGGCGTAAAACGTTATGTAACTGAAATAGTTGTAAACGAATTCATGTTACTTGGAGGAAAAGCTGACTAGTTTTTTAAAACCATTTTTGATTATCAAAAGGCCATTTTTGTTGCTATTGCAATGGAAGTGGCTTTTTTATTTATTAGAAAATTAATTTACAATAACATAAAACATGTTTCAAAATCATGATTCAATTAATTCAATTTTTATTTTATAATTGCATGAATAAATTAAAATCAAAAAAAATATGAAAATAATAGTTCCAATGGCTGGCATGGGAAAGAGAATGAGACCTCATACATTAACCACACCAAAACCTTTAGTACCTGTAGCTGGCAAACCTATTGTTCAAAAATTAATAGAAGACTTAGAAAAAGTTTGTGGTAAAGGAATAGAAGAAGTAGCTTTTATTATAGGACCAAGTTTTGGAAAAGCTGTGGAAAAAGATTTGATAGCAATAGCCGAAAAATTAGGTACAAAAGGCAGCATTTATTACCAACATGAAGCTTTAGGAACTGCGCATGCTATAATGTGTGCAAAGGAAAGTTTGGATGGAAATGTATTAGTAGTTTTTGCCGATACTTTATTTAAAGCTGATTTTGTATTAGACAGAAGCAAAGAAGGAATTATTTGGGTTCAAAAAGTAGAAGATCCTCGCCCGTTTGGTGTGGTAAAAGTAAATGCTGATAATGTAATTACTGATTTTGTTGAAAAGCCCGAAAAATTTGTGTCGGACTTAGCCATTATTGGTATTTATTACTTTAAAGATGGTGCTTACTTGCGTTCGGAATTACAGTATTTGTTAGATAATAATATTACTGAAAAAGGCGAATTCCAATTAACAAATGCTTTGGAAAACATGAAAGCTAAAGGTACGCAATTTGAACCAGGAAAAGTTACTGAGTGGTTAGATTGTGGTAACAAAAACTCTACTGTTTTTACCAATGGTCGCATACTTTCATACATGCATAACGACAATGAAAACATGGTTCACGAATCGATTCAAATGGATGGTTCAGTAATAATTCAACCAAGTTATATTGGTAAAAATGTAAAACTAAATCGCAGTGTAGTTGGTCCATTTGCTAGTATTGGCGATGGTTGTAATATTCAAAACTCAGTAGTCAGTAATTGTATAATTCAAACTAATACTAAGTTGGTAAATGCTGTAATTGATAATGCTATGATTGGGAATAGTGTAGAATACCATGGCGAAGCTAAAGATTTAAGCATTGGCGATTTTACAACTGTATTATAGTTGTAGGTTGTTATAAAATATTTTTAAAAAGCTGCTCTTCTCAGAGCAGCTTTTTTTTTATTCATTTATTGCTCAGTAATAATGCAGAAACATATAATTGAAATTTTATTTATACAAAATATACTTTTGGGAGTTGTAATTACTGTTTTCTAACTTATTTATTTTACAAAAAAATATTTTTAAATGATACTTACCTATAAATAAAAAAATCATTTATTCATTAGCATTTATATAATAAAAAAATAGTGGAATGTGTAATTAAAAAGCAGTGTTTTTAAATAATTAAATCCTTTAAAAAAAAATTTAACAATAACTAAATCCAATTGTTTTAAAAATGATTTAATTCTTTTTAGCTTAAAATATTGTATTAAAGCTTTAAAAAAAATTATATTTGTTTTTAATATAAAACATTGCTATGATATTCCAATTTTTAGAAAACCCCTTCGTTTTAAGGCGACTTAACAACCAAAAATTCAATTCATTTGCTAATCAACATTTGAGTAATTTACATGCTAATAATATTGATGGGAGTTTAACTACATTAATTGATTTATTAATTAGAACTATTTCAGTTTATGAACCTTGGTTAAATAAGCAGGATAATGGAGAATCTAATCAAAAATCAAATTCTGAGAGTTTGGATGATATTGTTCGAAGTTTTGAGATGTTTATGCAAGAAATGTGGGTGGAGATAAGTTACAAATTTGCTAAAAATAGCCCAGATGTATATGCCCTTTGTTTCCCAAAAGGCAAATCTGAATATTCCAATATAAATAGTGCAAATGCCATTATTTTGCTAAATAGAGTTGCCGATTTTTGTATAATATATAAAACATCATTACCACGAGGCATGAGTATGGAAGCAAGTGATTATTTGTTAAAATATATTACCGAACTTGGAAAAAAAAGTGAAATAAAAGACAATGTAAATGATGATAGTATTGAAGGTAAAGTATTAAGAATTGCGGTGTCTAAAGTAATGAAAATTGTTTTTCTGTACCTAATAATTAAACACCAAGATAATGAAGAAGAAGTGTTAAAATATTACGATGCTGAAATTATAGATTATTATAAGCAAATGTATGAAAATGGGCATTTAGCTACTCCATCAATTATTCCAATAATATAATAAATTTAAAAGATAAGCTGCACTGAGAAGAGCAGCTTATTTTTTATGAAATCATTGCCAATACCCTAAAATTCAATTGGCCAAGAGAAAAAGAATTTTGCACCCAACCCAATTTCCGATTCAATCCAAACTTGACCACCATTGTCTTCCACTATTTTTTTTACAATGGCTAAACCCACACCAGTGCTTTCGTAGGTATCTCGGCTTTGTAAAGTTTGAAATATTACAAACACTTTATCATGAAATTGCTTCTCAATTCCGTTACCATTATCGGCAACACAAAACTCATACATTCCATTATTAATTTTAAAGCTTACTATTATAGTTGGCTCAGGATTCTTGTTATATTTTAAACCATTGCTTATATAATTAGTAAATATTTGTTCAAATGAAATACGTTCAGCAGTTAACGTTGGTAAATTAGCAGGAATTATAATTTTAAACTTTTCATCGGGGCCTAATGCCTCAACCAATTCGTCTAACATTGGTTTCAAATCAAAGATTTCTACTGCTTGTTTAATCCTACCAGCGCGCGAATATTCTAAAATTCCATTTATAAGTAATTCCATTCGTTTTATCCTGCCTCGCATCATATCGAAACTGTCTTTTATTTCACCTTTAATTAAATCACCAAGGTCTTCTTCTATCCATAGTGAAAGGTTATTTATACCACGTAAAGGAGCTTTTAAATCGTGAGAAACAATGTAAGCAAATTGATCTAATTCTTTGTTTTTCATTTCAAGAACTTCAGAATACTCTTTTAATTGTCTTTCGGCTTCCTTCTCTTTGGTTATATCTTGAAATATGCCTCTTAAGCCTATTACTTTATTGTTATCAATAACGGGAACACCTTTAGTTCTTATTTCTACTAAATTTCCTTTGGCAGTTTTAATTTTTGCTTCTAATTCAAATTCTTCCATATTATTTATGGCAACTTTAAATTTTTCTACCACTAAACTTCTGGTCTCATCTGTATAAAAATCGTAAGAAGTAGCAATGGTAGGTTCATAGTTAAACGGCAATTCATGTATAACAAACATTTCGTTGGTCCAAGTAATACTTCTTGTTTCTCTATCTATTTCCCAACCACCAACTTTGGCTATATGCTGTGCTTCTTCAAGTTCACCCTGAGCTTTAAGTATTTTTATTTCAGCTAGTTTTCTATCAGTAATGTCAAGTCCAAAACCAATGATATTTTCCACTTCATTATTTTTATTTAAAACAGGAAACATTCGTCTTAGCATCCATATTTTTTCTCCTTTTTCATTGGTAACCGACTCTTCAAACTCGTATTGAACTTTGGCCTCAAAAACATCATTAAAAAGTTTTCTTCTTTGATCGGCTAATGCTTTTGGTCTATTTCTATATTCACAGTAATCATAATCATCTTTTCCAATTAACCATGCCCTTAACTCATCGTTTTTTATACTTAGCGGATTAATGAAAAGATATTTGTGTTGCTTATCAAAAACCACAATATCAGCAGGAATTTTATTTAATACCTTTTCATAAAATATTTTTAATTTTTCTACTTCTTCTTGAGCTTTTTTTCGTTCAGTAATATCGCGAGAGTTTATTACTATTCCATTTATTCCCTTAATATCTAATAAATTATTTCCAATGGATTCAATATAAACCCAGTTTCCATTTTGATGTTTAAATCTAAATTCTATTGCTTCAGTTACGCCACCTACAGACAAGGTATTTCCAAATACTTTACTTACTAATTCAAAATCATTAGGGTGTATAAAATCAAAAAAGTTTTTACCAATTAGGTCATTTTCCTTATATCCAAAAATGCGGAAGAATGAAGGGCTTCCATATACTGTAGTGTAGTCGGGTTTTAAAATAGTAATAATATCACTTGAGTTTTGAGCTAACGACCTAAACCTAGTTTCACTTTCTTGTAATTTTGTTTCTGCTAATTTTTTATCTGTTATATCTACTAAGAACTTAATAATATGTTTAACCTTTTGATTTTCGTCTAAAACAGGATTATAGTTGCCAATAATCCAAATATAATCACCATTTTTCTTAACTCTTTTATATTCTCCACTAATAATTTTTCCTTTTCCTATTTCCGCCCAAAAATCATTATAATTCTCCTCTCCTTCTTCAATAAATATTGAATGTTTTTTACCAATAATTTCTTCTTTTTTATACCCAACTAAATCTAAAAAAAGTTGATTTGCCTCAGTAATTACACCTTCAGGAGTAAATTCAATACTTGCTGTAGTTCTGTTAATTGCAGCTAATATCTCTGCTAAATTTTTTTCGCTTTGAATTAACTTTTCTTCAGCTATTTTTTTTTCAGAAATATCAAACCTAATAGCAACAAATTGATAAGCAATTCCATAATAATTAATTAATGGTATTATGTTTGTATTTGTCCAATAAAAACTTCCATCCTTTTTTTTGTTTTTAATTTGTCCTTGCCAAACTTTACCACTTTTTATTGTATTCCACATTTTCTCATAAAAACTTTGAGAATGATGACCAGAACTTACAATATTATGATTTGAACCTACTAATTCAGCTAAAGAATAGCCCGATATATTACTAAAATTTTGATTTGCCCTTATTATTGTTCCATTTGTATCTGTAACTGAAACAATGGCCGCGGTATCAACAGCCGATTGAAAATCAGAAAGTTCTTTAAACGATTCTTTAGAACTTAATTCAAGAGTTCTCTCCAGTTGATTAAAATCGTTTTGAAATGATTGATAAGAGGAATCTATTAACTCAATAAAAGATAGTACATCATCCGAAAACTTCGGATGATCTCCAAATAATTTATTAATCTGTCGTTTTAGTAATCTATGCATAACTTATTTAGATTTTTTTTAGTTTTGAGGATATTTGAATATCAATTTACAAAGTAAAAAACATTTTTAATATTAAACTTTACATTTCCTTAAAAGTGGTAATAGACATGGTTTGATTATGAAGTTCACATATAGAATTTTTTAAAAAAGGTGAAATTTCACCATATGAATAAAAGCCACAAAGTATAGTATTATTACCTAAAACATCTCTTACACCTTCTATTTCTTCTTCAATTAATTGTTTTAAAACTAATTTTCTGCCAACACAACTAATTAAAATAGCTAATTCAGGATTTTTATTACTTTGAATTGTGAAATTAGCCGCACCTACAGCTCCGTCAATTAATCTATCAGCATTTGCTTTCATTAAACGCACATAAGAACCTTCGGGAATGTCGCCTGCAAATGTTAGTGACTGTGCTTCATTATTAATTGCCAAAATAGTTCTAACTACAGGAATATCTTCTTGTTTTACTCTTAAGTTTAATGGAAATAATAGACCAGAAGCTGGTAAATCTTTTGCGTATTCTTCACCTAAAAACGATTTGTATAAATCTAAAGCAGGTTTACCATCTAATTCAAATAGAACATTGTTTTTTGATTTGGTAACTAATCGTTCAATGCCAAAACTATCCCAACCACCAAGGGAACCATAACCTATATTTATGTTATTTCCATAAAATCCAATTGCAGCTACTATTTTACTTTTGAAATTTGCATTTTCGGTTACAATAAATGTCTCTTTAAAATTTGCTCCGTCACCAGCTAAGCCACCGGTAACACTAATTTGTTCAGGTAAACTAGCACGTAAACCTTTAACTAATTCCGAACCATTTACATTTAAACCATCAGATAAGACAAAAACGTGTTTTAGTTCTTCTTTAGGCAATAAATTCATCAGTGATTCTCCAGCTTTAAAGCTATCGTTAGGGCTTAAAATCTCAATGCTTTTGTAAATTATTTTTGTTTTTTCAAATAATATTGCTGTTGCAACAATGGAATCATCGTAAACATTTGTACTAAGTATTTCCCCTGAAGTAGAGCTTCCAATAAAAATAGCTTTGCTAAATTTATTTTTTAAATGGCTTAAATTAGCATTATTTTTAATGTTTAAAGTGGACCCAAATACTAATACTAAATTTGCATTTTCTAGCAGTTCTTCACCATTGATTAAGCTCCAACCTAATGTTTCTGTAAACTTGTATTGCGCTATTTTCATTAGTTTTAATATTTATTTCAAATGTATATTATTTAAAATAAATATTAAACCTAATTTTGTTTTATTTTTTAAAATACAAATCGCCCAAAGTATAGGCTAGGGAATCATCTGCAGATAATTGAAAAAGTTCGTTGTTTTTTAAACCGAACGCACTATAACCCAACGGTTCTAATAATTCATATATAATTTTACGGTTTTCAGCAGTACTAATTTCTATTTGAATAAGTGGGTTAAATTTTTTAATTGTATTTACCAAATGAGGAAATAAGTAAATTTCATAGCCTTCTACATCGCATTTAATAAAATCAAGTTGAGTAATATTGGCAAACAATTCATCAGGAATTTGCATTTCTGCTTCAAAAGTTTCTAATGCAGAATTGTCGTTTTCGGCACTTAACACATGTGTTAATCCATGTCTGAAAACACCATCAATAACTGGCGTTCCCATTTCTATTTTTTTGTTTTCAGCACCTAAAGCAGTTTGGTGAAGCGTAATGTTTTTCAAGGCAAATTTATGTGCATTGCGTTTAAAAACATTGGCAAAAAGAGGAACTGGTTCAATGGCTAAAACCTTACCTGTAGCACCACTTAATTTTGAAATATTGGTACTATAATAACCAACGTTAGCACCTATATCAATACTTACAAAACCTGGCTTTATTATTTTTTTTAAAAAAAATAATTCGGGATATTGATTCTTTAAAAAACCAAGATTTGTAATGCGTAAATAAGCATCACTCACAATGGCTAAATATCCTTCTAAGCCAAACGATTTTAATAAAATACTGCGTACTGTTTTTTCAATCATGGTTTATTTTATCTCTTCAAAATCAACATATTCGCCTATGTTGGAATTTGTTTTTTGGTTATCATTGCTTGATGAAGCTTTTTTAGGTTTAACTTTTATTTCTTCTTCATCAAATGAATTGGGTGAATTATTGGGAATGTTATTACCTTTTTTGTAACCAAGTAAAGTGCCAAAAAGAAAGCGCGATGCAGTGTAAAACAAAAATAAATATATTAAGAATTTGAACATGATTTAATTGCTGATTTTATGAATAAATACTGATATGCAAAAATGATACTATTATTTATATTTTGTATCAAATTATTGTAAATAGTATTTAATTTATATTGCAAAGCATTGATATTTTGATACTAATATAGTTTTAGAATTGCTGCTATTTTGTCAATAATGGCAGCTATTCTAAAATTTTTATGCTTATTTCTTATCAATTAATTTATACAACTCGTCTAACTTTGGCGTTAAAATAATTTCAGTTCTACGGTTTTTAGCTCTTCCCTCAGGTGAATCATTACTCACTTTTGGCATGTATTCACTGCGGCCAGCAGCAGTTAAACGCTTAGGATTTACTTTACTTACATCGCTTAAAATTCTAACAATATTTGTTGCACGACCTGTACTTAATTCCCAATTATCTTTAAAATTTATAGAGCTACGCAATGGAACATTATCAGTATGACCTTCAATTAAAACATCAATGTCAGGATTTTTATTTAACACATCAGCTAATTTTTTAATTGCTTCTTGGCCTTTTTCTTCAATATCTGCACTTCCTGATTTGAATAATAGTTTATCGCTTAACGAAACATAAACTTTACCATTTTTCATTTCTACCGTTAATTCTTCACTATTAAAACTTAGCAAAGCACGTTTTACTATTTCATTTAAAGCATTGGTAATTGAATCTTGTCTGCGAATTATACTTTCTAATTCTATTAATCGTTTTTCTCTTGCAAAAAGCATGTCTTCTTTTTGTTTCAATGCCAAGTTTAATTGCTCCGTTTTACTTAATGACGATTTCAATAAATCAGTATAATGCTGATTCATTTCTGTGTAATCAGTTTGCAAAGCTTTATGTTTTCTATTTAACTCATTATATTTTGCTAATAAATCGCGATAAGTTGAATCCAAAGCTCTGAAATCAATTCCACGTTGGGTAGTATCTTGGTTAAATACAACATTGATAGTATGTAAAGTATCTCGCTGACCAGTTGCAGTTTTAAAGCGTTTACTCATAAAAAAATTATGCGATTTTTCTTTAAATCCCTTTGGATTTTTAATTACACCTTTAGGATTTTCTACTTGAGCAAATACTGTTAAAGTGCTTATAAATAATAGTGCAAATGCAATGCAGTTTTTCATATTGATTTTGGTAAATATTTAAAAAAACAAATTTTAGGTTTGATTTCCGTATTTACTATGAATCTAAACACCAATTTATCAAGATAATTGGTTATTTGAAATATATTATAGACAATTATTAAAGGGCAATTGGCAAAAAGCAATTTGAAAGATTCAAATGCAACTCAATTAAATTCATTAACAAATCAACTTTATTAACCAAATAACTAAGGAATTTAAACAGTAAAATATGCAAAATATTTCTGTATCAAATTTGGTTAAAATTTTTACATTTGCAGTGCAAAATTGAATTGTTCAATTTTATAAATCAAGTATTTTAAACTTTAAAAAACCATAAATATTATGTCATTCGAATTACCAAAACTTACTTACGAATACACAGCGCTAGAGCCAAATATTGATGCTCGCACTATGGAAATTCACCACACAAAACATCATCAAGCTTATGTTACCAATTTAAACAATGCATTAGCTGGAACCGATGCTGAAAATTTAAGCATTGAAGATATTTGTAAAAATATTTCAAAATATCCAATGCCAGTTCGCAACAATGGTGGCGGGCATTTTAACCATAGTTTCTTTTGGAAAATTATTGGTCCAAATGCTGGTGGAAGTCCAAGTGGAAAATTATTAGATGCCATTAATGCAGACTTAGGTGGAATGGACAAATTCAAAGAAGAATTTACAAAAGCAGCAACTACCCGTTTTGGTTCTGGTTGGGCTTGGTTATGTTTGAAAGAAGGCAAATTATGTGTTTGCTCTACTCCAAACCAAGACAATCCTTTAATGGACATTGCAGAATGCAAAGGAACTCCAGTTTTAGGTTTAGATGTTTGGGAACATGCTTATTATTTGCATTACCAAAACCGCAGACCTGATTATATTTCAGCGTTTTGGAATGTAGTAAATTGGGTAGAAGTAGAAAAAAATTATGCTGCAGCTTTGTAGTATTTTGTTTATTTCATAATTTAAAAAGCCGACTATCTTTAGCCTGAAAGTCGGCTTTTTGTTTTAAAAACCTAATTAATTTTATTCTTCTTTATAAACTTTTCTAAATATTTTATTATCTCCATCTTGAACAGCAAGTATAAAAAATCCATTTTTCAGGCTTTCCAAATCTATCAAATTTGAATTTATTTTTCCTGATAATAATAACCTTCCATCCATTGAAAAAACTTTCCATTCCGCCAAATTTGATGCTCCAATTACTGAAATAGTTTTTGAAAATGGATTTGGAAATATATTCAAATCTTTAGCATTTATTTCATTGTTTCTAGTTGCCTTTACCAATGAAAAAGTAAGTTTTCCTAAATTAAATCCTGCCTCATCAAACCTAATTTTTAAAATTTGTTTTCCAGCAGGAAGTGTAATATTATTTACTGTTTTGGTAGCAAATATTTTCCAATTATTAGAAGTACTATTCACCTTAATATTTGAAGCTATAACAGTTGTATCAATTAAAATACTAAATGGTCCTCCACCAGCAGCAATGCCAGAACTATATCTGAAATTTAAGTCGTAAATTCCAGGTTTTTCTACAAAAACAGAATAACTTAACCACTCCCCTTTTTCAATATGTTCTACTATATAACCTTCACTTGCATACAAACCTGCATCTACATATTCTGGCACTCTAAATGTTCCAACTTCATTGGTAGTTGAGTTGTCGAAATAGGAAACACCTTGCCCAATTCCACCTTCATAATAATCGTACAAACCAGGCTCAATGCTTTGATTTGGAATAGAAACAATTTTGTTTAAATAAGGAAGTTGTGAACCAACTATTACTTCTTCCACATTACTTATTTGATAGTCATTATTAATAAATGCTTTTACAAAAAACGGGTGAATTCCAATATTTAAAGGAGGAGTAATTATTTGAAAGGGTGCTTTATTTACTGTTCTCAAAAGCGTTAATCCGTCATAAAATTCAACTTTATTTACAGCTCCTTCCAAAATATTTACATTTAAAAAAGCATTGCCTTGCGCATTTATTTTTTTTTGCTGTGCAACCAAATTTGCTTGAATATTTACATCTCGATTGGTAACTAATTTACCAGGTAAAACATTAAGCGAAAAACCATCGGAAAACAAAACGACAATGGCACTTTTACCTAAGTTTTGGGCTACATAAGTTTTAACACCATCTTTATTAAACACAGCTGAAATTGGGTAATTTGCAGTAACATTGGCATCGGGAAAACCTAAACTATTAAAAGTATGCAACCAATGGTAAGTTTGCGCATCGCTACAGCCTCCTTTTGGTTTATAACTGGTGTAATTATTATATAATTTAATGGCTTCATTTGGGTCAATCATGGCCAAATAGCTCCAATATATTTCAAACCACAAATTATCGTTTGGAGTATTTGTACTAATTCCCGTTTTGGCTTTCATGTCGTTCCATAAAGTGCGAACATAAGCGGTATCGTGGGCTAAATAAAGTGACGAACCAGTAAGCGGAAATATTTCAATTCCATACATTGCTGCAATATCATTGGTCCAAAAAGTACCTCTATCATAACCATCGTTCCAAACACGTGAACACATAATTTGCGAATAATTTGATGAAAAATTTCTTTTACTTTTATTGAAATAATATTCGTCAATGGCAGTTTGTTCGGTGGTATAAAGATAAACACCCAAATCTCTCATGGCCATATTTCCTGTAATTTGACCCCATTGAATCAGCGATGCATTAAAATTCATGGCCTCCGATGATGATTCTTGGTTATTTCCGTGTGGTTCATTGTTTAATAATCCCGATGCAAAACTATGGCCAGCATACGGACTAAAGTTTCGCAAATAAGGGAACAAACTATCTGTTCTTTCCCAGTTTGCAGCATCTTTAACCATTAAGTTTATCATAGCACCCCACTGTGCCGACCAGCCCGGTTCAAACTCTTCAATAGCAGCGGCAGTTTGAATAAAATATCCATAATGAAAATGATGGTCATTGATATTAGCATCTGAGGAATATCCAGATGGAAAACCAATGAGTGTAGTCCAAGAAGGGTTATAATAAAATAAAAAAGCATTTTCACCACTTTCGGCTTTTAGCCAATCTTCCATTCGTTCTTTTACGGTTGCTAAAATTTTGTTTTTAGTTTCTAAATTACCTGTTTGCGCAGCAATTCTAGCTACTTGCATTAATTTATTCATGGCCAAACCTTCGTTGTACGAATCTGTCCAAGTATCTAAAGAAGCATTTTTCAATAAATTAATTTTTGTTTGCAATGCACTTGCATCAAAACCAAGGCTGTATTTAGCCAAATTAGGTAAAGTAGGTAAAATGCCTTTGAATTTATTTTCTACTATAAAAATATTTCCCGCTAACATTTTCATGGTTCCTCTTGATGTTTGATAGCTTATAGTTCCTGGCTTTAATGAATTGTTACTTAAATGCGCCCATTGATGTGGTAATAAACCCTATTCGGCCCTTCTTTTATTTCGGTAGTAAGTGTAAAAGTAGTTTGAACCAAAGCGGTAGCAGGAGTATAATTATAGTTTACAATACTTTGAGTAGGAAAAACATAAGCATATTGTTTAAAATCGTTGGCTGTACTTTGGACATTTGCACCTTGGGGTAACATAACAGCCGAAAAATAATTTTTACCTGCAAGACTTGAAGTATAAATATTTCCATTTTTTATCCAAATAGAACCAACTGGAGCATAAACCGCAAAATTAGAACTACTTAAAGAATTGGTAATTAAAAGCATTTCATTTTGAATATTTACAGTTCCAATAGAAACATTGATACTGGCCGAATCGGAATTACTTTTTGTAAAATAAACAAATGGCATGCCATTACCAATGGTAGCTTTTAATTGGCGCGAACCATTGTTCCAACTGGTTTCTACCAACCAATCGGAATGATTAGAAACAGTAGGATATGTAACCGAAAGTCCAGTTAAACCAACAATAATTGGTTGTTCAGGACCCATTGGTTGCCTTGAATCAATAGCACCTAAACCCAAAAAAGTATAACTCATTACCAAACCTGAACTGGTTGCCCTCATTGATAAAGGATAATTATACAAATTAGCATTTGTAAAACTTAATAAACCAGTCCACCAATCGTTGGTGGGAATGGCTTTATTGGCTGCAAAGCCTGAAACACGAGGCGTACCTGCAGGTTTATTGTTTCTTCCTGCGGCATCAGCTGGAGGTAATTGAGTGGTGTAACTACCAGAACCAATTGGAATAATTTGGGCTGATAAATGAAAGAAAATTCCAAATAAAAGGAGAGAAAGTAAACAAAGCTTTTTTAAATTAATAATTAGGTTCATATATTTTGATTTATCAAATTCCAAAATTAAAATTTATTCTTTCCTTGTACTTTTAAATAGTACTTGTTGTAGCTTTGATGTAGTAATGAATTTAATAAAATATAACATTACCAAATGTTTAGAAAACAATGAAAAGGTTTGAGATAGTATATTTAAAATAATTATTCTGAATTATCACAGTTAGACTTTTAAAATAATAGTTCCCTTCATCTATTTGACTACGAAGTTTAACAATCAACAAATCAAACAAATATAAGCTAAATATTAATTCAGTGTAACTATTTTAGTTTTGTGAACGTTAAATAGACTACAACATAAAAAACCATGAAAACAACGTTGATTATATTATTATTTGGTGGCTTAACATTAGGAACATTTACCAAAGGTTGTGGTAAAGCTAATAAAACCGAAAAACCAGTAAGCGAACAACAAGAAGAAAATTCAAATAAAAAATTATAATAAGTACGAGCGTAAGCTTATATAATATCTCTTCATAAGATTTAAATTACCTACAAAAGCCGACTTTCAAGCAATTGATTAGTCGGTTTTTTGTTGTTTAAAAACAGTTTGTTTCCATGTAAATGAAATATATGTTTGCAATGCAATTTAAAAGGGTTTTTTATGAAAAAAATATTGGTAATAGGCGCAGGTCTTTCGTCTTCATACTTAATAAAATGTTTGTTGGCAAACGCCAAAAAGGAAAATTGGCAAGTTACCATTGCTGATCAAAGCATTGATTTAGCCAAGCAAAAAATAGGAAGTAGTAAACAAGGAATTGCTTTAGCATTTAATATTAATAACCAAAACGAACGCGAAGAAGCTATCAAAAATACAGATTTAGTGGTTTCACTTTTACCTCCAACTTTACACATTATTGCAGCGCATGACTGTATTAAATTTAAAAAGAATTTGGTAACTGCCAGTTATGTAACGCCTCCAATGCAAAGTTTAAACGAAGCAGCTTTGAAAGCAAATGTTTTGTTTTTAAACGAAATAGGTTTAGATCCAGGCATTGACCATTTGTCGGCCATGGAAATGATTCACAAAATACAAAAAGATGGGGGAAATATTACCTCATTCAAATCGTTTTGTGGTGGTTTGGTAGCTCCTGAATTTGATACCAATCCGTGGAACTATAAATTTACTTGGAATCCTAGAAACGTTATTTTAGCTGGACAAGCTACCGCTCAATATTTAGAAAATGGTTTAATAAAATTTATACCACCAAACAGAATTTTTGAACAAACAGCAAGCGTAAATATTTCCAATTATGGTGTTTTTGAAATGTATGCCAACCGCGATAGTTTAAGTTATATTGAACCCTATGGTTTACAAAAAGCCACTTCTGTAATTAGAGGAACTTTGCGCAAAAAAGGATTTAGCCAAAGCTGGAATTTATTAGTGAAATTAGGCTTAACAGACGATAGTTTTTGCATACATAATAGTAACGTTTTAACCTATCGCGATTGGGTAGCATCGTTTTTAAGTGGTGCTAATCATGGCAATGTAGAAGAAGTATTTTGTGCATTTTTTAACATTACAAAAGCTAGCAAAGACTTTAAAAGAGTAAAATGGTTGGGATTATTTACCAATGAAATTATTGGGCTTGAAAACGCCACTCCAGCCCAAATACTTCAACATATATTACAACAAAAATGGTTGTTAGAAAAAACCGATTTAGACATGATTGTAATGAAACATGAAATAGCATTTGAGTTAAATAATAAAAAGCAAAAAATTAATAGCACATTGGTAGTAAAAGGCGAAGACAAAACTTATACTGCCATGGCTAAAACAGTGGGATTGCCAATGGCAATAGCATGCAAGTTAATATTGCAAAATAAAATAAAAGCCAAAGGTGTTCAAATTCCAATTACTGCTGAGTTTTACAAACCTATTTTAGCTGAATTAGCAAAAAATGGAATTGCGTTTATTGAAGAATAAAGTAAAAATAAAAAATATTAGGAGTGAAAAAGCTTCACTCCTATTTATATTTTATTCAAAAATAATATTGTTTGAGGTAATAGAAATTGTTCCTGCAGTAATCCAACCACAGTTATTAGATATTTCACTTAAATCAAGAACTTTGTTAGGCTCTATAGTTGAATAATTTTGATATTGCCAAGTATTTGCTCCACATATATAAGTGATTGTATAATCAAAAAGCATTCTTTTAGCAGTAGTATTTTGAATGTTTAAGGAAATGTTACAATTGGGTTTAAGTGTTTTACATTCTGCTGCTTCATAAGATTCCAACTCTTGCATAAACTTAAAAATTGCTACTACAGGTTGATTTCCTGCTGAAGAGTGTATATCGTTAAGAGCAATACTTTTCATTAAACTTGGTAGTTTAGTTGCTGTACATTTTGTGCTTGTTGAAGTTGAAGCTATATTTTCCTTTGAGCAACTGTAAATAATACAGTTAAAAGTAAAAATTGGCACTAAAGCTTTTAAAATAAATTTGTTTTTCATTCTTTTCATTGTTTTTGTTCATCACAAATTTAAGTATTCAACAAAAAAATATTCTATTCATTTATCTATTTAAATGGAAGAAATGAATGATATAACAATTCGAAATTTACAAATTGTATTTTACATGGATTTTTAGGAGACTAAAATAGATTTTTGTTTTTCAACATGGTTGGTAGATTAGTCTTTTTTTGTGGAATTTTATCAAAAAGTAATTAGAAGTATTGATGTTTTAAATTAAAATTAAAATATATTTCAAATAACTCAATTATTATTGAACTATATTGAGATTGAAACTAGAAAATAAGTCAATTACAGATACAAAACAATTGATTAGCTTACGTATTAAATATTTTATTTGTTGTTATTTAGTGATTTATTGCTTTTACTGATAAAATATTCAAATACAAATTTGTTTTTATTGTTCAATTATTTTCACTTTAAATTTATAAATAAAATCAATTCTTTTTATATTAATTGCAATCCAATTCAATAAATATTTTATGATTAAATCAAGCGTATTAAGACTCATTTATTTTTCAGTTTTGTTTTGGGTAAATGGTCAGTTATTTGCGCAAGTTGATAACAGTTATTTAAACCAACACATTTCAGTAAATGAAGCTGATAGCGGTAAGTTTGGCTTTTCGGTAACGGTGTTTAATTATATGCGCAATACCGAATATTTTAACAATATAGAATTAGGAAGAACCTTGTTTGGATATCAAGTAAGTCCATCATTTTCTTATCAACCAACAGGCAACATAAAAATTCAAGGAGGTGTATTTGTACGCAATGATTTTGGCGGAGAAACAACTGTTATTCCAACATTTACTGTTAAAACTAAATACCGCAATTTGGAAATGCTTCTGGGTACTTTAGAGGGCGCCACTAGCCACCAAATCATTGAACCTATGTTCGACATTGCTAGAAACATAGAACATAGATTAGAAAATGGTTTTCAATTAAAATATCAAAAGCCAAAAACGTTTTTGGATGTTTGGATTAATTGGGAAAAATTCATTGAGCGCGGCTCACCATATAAGGAGCAATTTACAGCTGGTTTAAATTATACGCAATTATTAAATAACCCAACACACCAATTTAAAGTTTATACGGTTTTACAAGGCATGTTAAGCCATGCTGGCGGACAAATAGATGCTGATATGGTAAATAAATTAACCATGAGAGCCAATTATACTGTAGGTTTGAAAACTAGTTATGAAATTTCTAAAAAACAAAAAGTAATTTTTGATGCTTATATATTGGGCTATAAAGATACTGGTGATACACTGGTGTTTAAATTTCAAGATAATGGTTCTGCGGTATTCAGCAATATTTCATACCAATACAGCAACCTGCAATTTATGTTAAGTTATTTTGAAAGTAGATATTTTATATCGCCTCGAGGAACAGCTATTTACCAATGTCAAAGCATTGATGATCCAACATATAAAACATATAGTAGAAGGTTAATAATTCCAAGAATTATTTACAACAAAACGCTATTCAATCAAATTCAAATGAGTGCTAGGTTTGAACCTGTTATTGATACAATATCTCATATTTTTGATTACTCGTATTCGTTTTACTTGAAATATTATTTTGAAAAAACATTTCGTTAAATTTTAGATTTTAGTTTACTTTGAACTTTCAATTTTTACCATACAAATAACATGAAGAAAATAGTAATTTTTAGTTTTTTAGTTTTAGCTGGTTTTAGCCAATTATTTGCTCAAGATAAAAAAGAAGGATCAAAAGCAGAAATTGCTTTTGAAAAAACGACACATGATTTTGGCACCATTTGGGATGGCGCTCCAGCAGAATATAGTTTTGAATTTACCAATAAAGGTCAAGCACCATTAATATTAAGTAATGTTCAACCAAGTTGCGGTTGTACCGCTCCTAGTTGGCCTCGCGAGCCAATTATGCCTGGCCAAAAAGCAAAAATAATAGTTGTTTATAGTGCGGGTTCTTTAAGAAGTGCATTTACAAAAACCATTACAGTTGCTAGTAATGCAAGTACTAATAGTGTGGTTCTAACTATAAAAGGTGTGGTAAAAGACAAGCCACGTGAACCAGTTTCACCGGTTAAAACACAACCCGCTGAAGGAGGATTTTAATATTTTATCTGAAATTCAACTATGATATCGTTTTTAGCAGGGCTAAGGTTTATTGTAAATACTTCATTGCTGAAAAATTATAGTAAAGGGAAGGAATGTGAATTATTACTTTCAAGTGGTAAAACTCCTTTACTTTTATATACACCTTCTGGGAAAGAAAAAGGAATTATCATTTCACTTACTGGTTTTTCTATGAGCGGATATCAAGATAAACGCATTGCAGTGGTGAACAATGCTTTTGTAAAAATGGGCTACCGTGTTATAACTCCCAAAATTAATACCATTGATGCCTTATTGATTCATCCTTCGGGTATTGATGAAATTAAGGACGTTATTAATCGAATTTCAGCAGATCAGTTTTTGAACCCACACAAATTTTGTCCAGCTGTTTTTGCACCTTCTTTCACTGCTGGTATTGCCGCTTTGGCAATTGCTGAGATGCCTGTAAACAGTGTATCTTCCTTGTGCTTGATAGGAAGTTTTTGTGATTTTGAAACAACCATACAATTTGCTTTGACCAATGATAAAAATGTAGATGATTATGGAATGCACATTCTCATGAAAAATTTTTTGAAATATGACGTTAATAATAATCCTAGATTAGAAGAGTTGGTTCAAACCGCGCTAGAAGATAATGGCTTAAAAAGAAAAGTTCCATTATTGCCAAGCCTACTTGCACAAACAGATTTACCTACTGTTGATTTGTATAAAAAGCTTAGATTCAATACAGAATTCAGAAGAGATTTAATTATGCGAGCTTGGACTAAAATTCCCGATTTTGCTTTTTGGAAAAACCGACTTGATTTGTCGAAACAAGCTCATAAAATTACTTGTCCGCTTACTATCATTCACGGGAAAGAGGACAATGTAATTCCTTCCTATGAGTCTATATTGCTTTATTCTTTGCTTAAAGATAATAATAAAAGAATCCATTTAGAAGTATCTAATTTGTTAGACCATGGAGACATGAAAGTAGGATTTAATATTTTTAGTGAAATTGTCAACTTGGCCAAGGCCTTCAACTATTTTATTGTCAATGTCAAGTAAAATTAGCTGTTCAATAGATTGTTAAACTTATCGAAACAATGCCACAGATTTTACTGATAAACGCTGATATTTAACTCTTTTTATTTTCTACTTGTTCTAACTTTAAAATGAAAAGTGCCTGTAATTGGCTTAATATTAGTATCGTTTCCAACTTCTTTGGCTAGCATTATATATTTGCACTTTACATTAAACAAGCAATATGTGGGTTCAAAACCTACATAATTAATTTCAGTAACTTGGTTATAACTATAACTAGAAAGGCTATCAATGCTTACTAATCGCAAACTGCTGCCGCTATTTAATGGTAATTTTTGAGAAAACTGAAATGGTGCATTATTTTCAAAGTAGTTTTTAATGGCATACTTTTTCAAATTGGTTGTTTTGGACATTTGTGAACTATCGGCAGGCAATGAAAAACAAAAAGTTTCAGATGTAGATGCAGAAGTTCCTGAAACATAATTTGTGCTGTCATTTAAAATATCAGGAAATAAATTTAATTTTTCGCAATTAATTGTTCTATTCCAATCAGGAGTTGCAAAACTTAAATGCAACTCATTACTAATTCCATTTGAGTCAATTGAATTATCAGTTGATTTTGAACAAGAAATTATTGTTAAAAGCAATAAAATTGAAAGTGTTTTTCTCATAGTAATCTTTTGTTGTTATTTTGTAATCGTTATCACTAAATTTGATTCATAATGATTTCCATTCCAGTTATAAAGCATAACCCACCAAGTTCCGGGTTGTGGATTATTAAATTGGCAGAAATCTTGTTGTCTATTTACATTTTTACTAGCACAATCAGCAGTATAACTAGTAGTGTTATCATTAGTAATTGGTTTACTTCCTTTTCTTACAAAAAGATCTGCATTGTTGTATTCATTTGGGGGAGTTTCCTTAGTTCTAACATCCATAAATTTTACATTTGCGGGAACTACAAATTCAACATATTTTCTCTCCTGAATTTGACCTGTAATACCTGTATTTACTAGTTCTGTTGTACCTGCATTATTACATTGATTTTGACAATCGGAAAGTGTTGGGTATTGAGCATTTGAATTTACTGATACGCAATTACCACTTACACAATTATATCCTGCATTGCCACCTACATTTGTTTGATAAGTTGATTTGTTTGAGGTTGATATGATAGATTTATCAACAAAATGAAAATATTGAGTTCCCTCAAGTGATTCAAGAACGGGTTTCAAATCCACGTCAATATATTTATTTTCGCCATTTTTCCCAGAGGTACCATTATTAGGATTTATAGCATCAAAATCGCGCCCACAGCTGTAACTTGAAATGTTTGAACCAATATAATCTACTACATAGTTAAAGCTACTAATTGACTTAATTTCAATATAATCACCATTTATTATTGGATTTTTATTGTCACCATCAGGATTAATACGTATTTTGTCTTCTACATATTTAAATGTATTGTCGTTTATAAACCTTAAAAAAAGTCTTCCTTTTTCACCAATTTTAGTACAACTATTGAATAAGAAAAAACAAAGAAATGTTAATAAGAGTATTTTAGTTTTTTTCATAGTTTATTTATTTTCAATAAAGTTATAAAACCCTGGTGTGTGTAGCTGAACCTGAACCACCAAATGGGCTTGTAGCAGTAATTGTTATAGAGCTTCCACTGGTATTCATTGTAATAGTCCCATCAGTTGACCAAGCAACACTTTCGGGTTTTCCATTAACAATGTGTAAGAATAAGACTTCACAGTTCCATGTAGTTGCATTTACCTGTGAGATATTTCTAACCTTTGTACTACCAACACTCACAGTACCATTGTTTACATAAAGTTGCCAATTGCTACTAAAAGAATAAAATGTAGCTTTTGTTCCTGAAAACAATATTCCAGTGCCATCAGGAGCAAGCCATTTCCCACTTAATGAATGGTTGCATTCAGGACCGTCATTTGAAATACATATTGGCAATTGACCACCACCATCAGGAGAAGTGAAGGAGCCGGTAGTTGTTTGTCCGTTTTCCCACATTACTTTATAGTTATAAGGGGTGTTTTTAATTAAATAAAAAGCAGCAGTATTACAATCTGTAAAAGAAACAGTTTGTCCATTTAGCCCTTTTAGTTTTACATCATGACAAAAAACTCTTGATTGTTGGTTATCATGATTAAAACGCATGGTGTTGTATAGAGCATAAGTGGGACTGCACAAACCACCTGTTTCATAATGATTATTTAAACCATTCAATGTAATTCCATTTATTGTAATTGATGCTTTGCAGCTTTCGTTATGGGTAAAAAATATCGCTGTCTTGTTAAGTATTTCCCATCCGCCTGTACTTAGAACCTTAGGTGTTGTGCCACCAAGTGTTATTGGGGAACCATCAGGACCATCTCCGCTTAGATACAAGATTCTGCTAGAGATTTCGATAGTACCCGTAATTTTGGTTACGTCTTGAAATAAACCAGTTGACTGTGTAATCAAGATATTATAATTAGTAGTAGTCTTCGAAGCAGTACCTTTCATTCTGCCCGACAAAAGATCCAATGTAATTAAACCTTCGGAATCTATGGTTACATATCCTTCAATAGGGGAACTTGAACCACTAGAAGTAAGAGTGCCTCTAAAGATTCCGGAATATTCAAAAGAATCGAACCCCTTTGGATTAGTAGTTACAGGTTCTTGTGTTGAGCTAGTTTTATTACACGCAATCACAAATAAAAGACTTGAAATTGTAGTTAAAATTAATTTTTGTAGTTTGTTTTTCATTTTAGTGTTAATTAACTTTTATTTTCTATTTTACCCATCAGACTCTTAATTGTGCAATAGGCCAACTAAACATCTTACTGTTTTTAATTTATTTACTGATTACTAATTTACTTTTACTTATTCCACCAAACTTATTTTGCGCATTTATAAAATAAATGCCATTGCTTAAAGCAGATAAATTAACTTCCAAATTGGTTTGATGGTTATTGGTTTGTTGGTTATAAACTAACTTTCCCGTTACATCAAAAACTTCAATATTTGCAATAGTTTGGCTTGATGAAATGGTGACTATTCCAGAAGTTGGGTTGGGGTAAATGGTAATATGATTTGATGTTGTATTTAATTCATTAATTCCCACCGTTGCATCTTGAATAATGGTTACTGTTTTTATGTTAGAACCAGCAGTAAATGTGGCTGTGGCTGTTCTTTGAATACTAGTTGGATTTTCAGTTACATTAACATTTAGCATGTCATTTCCATTGCCAGAAGTTTTGTTAAAAGTTACCCATGGTTGGCTGGCATTTACTAACCAAGTTCTATTGCAGTTTATAGTTACTTGTTTGCTACTAGCTACCGAAGAATAACTTAAATTCTGAGGTGTTATGTTCAAGCTATCATTTAATCCATTTCCTGAAAAGTTAAAAGGCAACGACCATTGAACTAAAGACAAAGCATCACCATTGAACAATTTGAACCCTCCAGCCATTACCATATATAACTTAAAATCACCACTTTTCGCATTGTTTTTATAATCAAAAACAAAATCATATTCAGGAGTGGTGTTAGTTGAAAGTGAATTAATTGTTTGTGGCTTTGCAAATGAGTAATTCCACCAAGTGGCGTCAAAAACTCTTGTATTTACACCTTGTGTATCGTTCCAAATTTTTATAAAACTGTGGTTGTCTAAATTCTCAAATCTTCCTCTTACATATTCAGCATTTAATGCCGTTATATTATCTAACCAAGGGTAAAATTCAATGGTTTCATTAGGGTCACAAATATCGTTGTCATTGCCTTTACTATCGGGGTTGTTATCGTCATCAATAGTAGCAGAAGTGGTGGTTGAATATACTAATGGGGTAACAGGAATTGAAATACATGTAGTAGCATAATCCTGACCGTTTTCTTGCACCACAAAATCAATATAAACACTCTGCCCAGGAGGAGTTTTGGGGTCTATATCTATTTCAAATTCATCGGCCGACCAAGCTTTGTTACTCCAACCAATATTATTTAATGCTGATGAACTGTCTGTAATTTTTATATAAGGACTGTTACTTCTTACTTTACAAATTCCACTTACTATTGATTGTCCGTTTGCTTTTTGATTGGTACATTCTACTTTAAATCTTGCCTTTTTTCCTGCATCTACAAAGTTTCGAGGATTAGATGGATTTGCATTGATGGTAGTTGGTAAATTATAACTATAAAAAGATGCAAAAGCTGGTGATAATTTTGCTTGATCAATGGCAGCTAAGTTGGTTAAATAAATATTGGAGTTAGGATTGGAAAAAGTTTTGCTATTAATATTATTTTGGGTTTTGCATCCTTTAATGTCTGTTACAGTTACAGAGTTGCCTTGACATAAAAATGAAGCAGTATTGCTTGTTTGACCATTTGACCATAGATAAGAATATGGAGCTGTTCCATTTGTTACAATTACACTTGCTGTTCCACTGCAAGGTCCACTACATTTTGTGATATCAGAAGCAGTAATAGTTAATGTAGGAATTGGGTTTACAATAATAGTTTTGGATGCCGTATTCTTACAACCTGTTGTAGTGTTTGTTCCTGTAACCGTATAAGTAGTGGTTCCTGTTGGTGGCACAAATGCAACTCCATCAGTTACTGCGCGTGACCAAGAGTAGGTATTAGCATTACCACCTGCTGTTAAAGTTATGCTTTCACCTGAACAAACAGCTATTGCTGTAGCACTGGCTGTAACAGTTGGCAATGGAATTACTGTAATTGTTTTTGTGGCAGTGTTCTGACATCCTGTAGCTGTAACTGTTCCTGTAACTGTATAAGTGGTGGTTCCTGTTGGAGGAACAAATGCAACTCCATCAGTTACTCCGCCTGACCAAGTGTAGGTATCGGCACCGCCTCCTGTTAACGTTATGGTATTACCTGCACAAACTGTTGTTGCTGTAGTATTGGCGGAAATGGTTGGAAGAGTAGTAATTACCGTAATAGTTGTCGTGGCTGTGTTCTGACATCCTGGTATAGTATCAGTTCCTGTAACAGTGTAAGTGGTGGTTCCTGTAGGAGGAACAAATGCAACTCCATTCGTTACTCCGCCTGTCCAAGTATATGTAATTGCTCCTCCTCCTGATAAAGTTATGCTTACGCCTGCACAAACTGTGGTTGCGGTTGCATTGGCAGTAATAGTTGGCAATGGATTAACCGTAATAGTTATTGTTGCCGTGTTCTGACAACCTGTGGCTGTAACTGTTCCTGTAACAGTGTAAGTGGTGGTTCCAATAGGAGGAACAAATGCAACTCCATTAGTTACTCCACCTGTCCAAACGTAAGTATTGGCTCCTCCTCCTGTAAGCGTTATGCTTGCGCCTGTGCAAACTGTTGTTGCCGTTGCGTTAGCAGTAACAGCTGGACCTACATATATTGTATTCCTTAATACCGAAACCTTGCTGTAACCACCATCAGTAACAGCAAGGTCCAACTTGCCGTCTCCATCCAAATCACCTGTTGAAACGCTCAAAGGTGTTCCTGTTGAAAAATCTACTTTCGTGGCAAATGAAATTGTTCCACTGCTGCCCGTATTTTTGAATACTGAGACAGAGTTGGAACCATTGTTCGCAACAGCAAGGTCTAGCTTGCCGTCCCCATCCAAATCGCCTGTTGAAACGCTACTAGGTTGTGTTCCAGTTGAAAAATCCACTTTTGCTGCAAAGGAAATTGTTCCACTACTGCCTGTGTTGCGGAATACCGAAACATAGTTGGAACCATAGTTCGTAACAGCAAGATCCAGCTTGCCATCTCCATCCAAATCACCTATTGAAACGCTCCTAGGATTTGAACCCGTTGCAAAACCCACGTTTGTAGCAAAGGAAATTATTCCACGTCTGCCAGTGTTACGTAAAACCGAAACAGAGTTGGAACCATAGTTCGTAACAGCAAGGTCAGTCTTGCCATCTCCATCCAAATCGCCTTTTGAAATGTTGCTAAGAGCATATGATCCACCCGATGTAAAATCCACTTTCGTAGCAAAGGAAATTGTTCCGCTACTGCCTGTGTTGCGGAATACCGAAACATAGCCAGAAGTAATCCCTACAGCGAGGTCAGTCTTGCCGTCCCCATCAAAATCATCTGTTGAAACGCTATAAGGATATGCTCCTGTTGGATAGTCCACTTTCGTGGCAAAAGAAATTGTGCCACTGCTGCCCGTGTTTCGGAATACGGAAACAGTATAGGAAGAATAATTTGCGACAGCAAAGTCAGTCTTGCCATCTCCATCAAAATCGCCTGTTGAAACGCTAATAGGTTGTGTTCCAGTTGAAAAATCCACTTTAGCGGCAAAGGAAATTGTGCCACTGCTGCCTGTGTTTCTGAATACTGAAACATTGTTGAAACTATTATTCGCAACAGCAAGGTCTAGCTTGCCGTCTCCATCAAAATCACCTGTTGAAACGCTATAAGGATTTACTCCTGTTGGATAGTCCACTTTCGTGGCAAAAGAAGATGAATTGATTGTACCGCCACAGGCAAAGGTGGTAATAAATGGTTGAGAAGAGTAAACAGTTAAGCCATTGGCAATATTAGTTACAGAAATAGGCTGGTAACTGGCGCCAATTGGCACAGTAACAGTAAGCGAGGTGGCACTGCCAGTAGATACCGTGGCTTTGGTTGCGCCAAATAACACGATGTTGTTGGCAGGTGTAGTGTTAAAATTAGTTCCAGTTATATTTACTGTTGTTCCAACAGAACCAGAGGTTGGGGTAAAAGAAGTGATGGTTGGCGGACATATTCCTTCAAGATTACGGAATACTGAAACAGTGTTGGAACCAGAATTTGCAACAGCAAGATCCAACTTGCCATCTCCATCCAAATCGCCTATTGAAACGCTCCTAGGATATGTTCCTGTTGTAAAATCTACTTGAGAGGCAAAGGAAATTGTTCCGCTGCTGCCTGTGTTGCGTAATACAGAAACAGCGTTATAGTAATTTGCAACGACAACAACAACAGCAAGATCCAGCTTGCCGTCTCCATCCAAATCACCTATTGAAAAGCCAAAAGGTGGATTTCCTCCAGTTGAAAAATCCACTTTTGCTGCAAAGGAAATTGTTCCGCTACTGCCCGTGTTGCGTAATACGGAGACATTATTGGAATTAACATTCGCAACAGCAATGTCCAGCTTGCCATCTCCATCCAAATCGCCTGTTGAAACGCTATTAGGTGATGTTCCTGTTGTAAAATCAACTTTAGCGGCAAAGGAAATTGTTCCACTACTGCCTGTGTTGCGGAATACTGAAACAGAGTTGGAATTAAAATTCACTACAGCAAGGTCCAACTTGCCATCTCCATCCAAATCGCCTGTTGAAACGCTATAAGTTTGTGTTCCTGTTGTAAAATCTACTTTCGTAGCAAAGGAAATTGTCCCACTACTGCCCGTGTTGCGGAATACCGAAACATAGCTAGAGGTCTCATTCACTACAGCAAGGTCCAACTTGCCATCTCCATCCAAATCGCCTACTGAAATGCTTTGAGGATATGTTCCGGTTGTAAAATCCACTTTAGCGGCAAAGGAAATTGTTCCGATACTGCCTGTGTTACGAAAAACGGAAACAGTGTTGGAAGCATTGTTCGCAACAGCAAGGTCTAGTTTTCCATCTCCATCAAAATCGCCTGTTGAAACGCTATTAGGTTGTGTTCCTGCACCTGCAGTAAAGTCAACTTTCGCAGCAAAAGAAATTATTCCACCGCTGCCTGTGTTACGGAATACCGAAATAGTGTTGGAACCATAGTTCGCAACAACAAGGTCAGTCTTGCCATCTCCATCAAAATCGCCTTTTGAAACGCTATAAGGATTTGATCCTGTTGTAAAATCCACTTTGGGGGCAAAGGAAGAAGAAGTGATTGAACCACAAGGAAAGGTGGTTATGAATGGTTTTGAGGAGTAAGCTGTTAAGCCATTGGTAATATTAGTTACAGAAATAGGTTGGTAACTTGCTCCAGTGGGAACTGTAACGGTCAAAGAAGTGGAACTTCCAGCAGTAACTGTTGCTCTAGTTGCGCCAAAGAAAACAATGTTATTGGCAAGTGTAGTGTTAAAATTAGTTCCAGTTATAATTACCGTTGTTCCAATAGCACCAGATGTAGGCGCAAAAGAAGTAATTGTTGGTACCTGTGCAAAACTGGAATAGCCAAGGAAAAGAAGGAAGAATGTAGAAGCAATATAACGAAAGTTCAATGCTTTTTTGTTTGCAATTATTGTTGTGTATGTTTTCATATTTGTCTACTTTGTTTTTAGCATGATTAAAGTTACTTCGACAAGCTCACCAACCATTAATCCTACTGATTTTTATTTACTGATTACTAATTTACTTTTACTTACTACTCCATTTTCAGTTTGTACATTTATAAAATAAATGCCATTGCTTAAAGCAGATAAATTAATTTCCAAATTGGCTTGATGGCTATTGTTTTGTTGGGTATAAACTGACTTTACTGTTACATCAAAAACTTCAATATTTGCAATAGTTTGGCTTGATGAAATGGTGACTATTGAATAAGAAAAAACAAAGAAATGTTAATAAGAGTATTTTAGTTTATTTCATAGTTTATTTATTTATCAAAAATACAAGTATTTATTTTTCATAAAATACCTAGAAATAGGTATTTTATGAAAAATAAATACTCTTTTCACTAAGAAACAAAATATATTGATTATTGACCCAATAAGAAAATTAATGAAATTACAGACAACCCTAAATAAATTAAGGCTACTTTACCTGCTGTTGATTTTTTCTTCTGATGCACTTCTGTCTTAATTTCCGATTTCCCAGCATCTACTTTTCTTTGGTTATTAATTGATGGGTAAATAATGATCTCCGCATGTTGAGCTGAGTCTAAAATGTTATATTTATTATAATTTAATACATTCATAGCTAAAGCATTTTTTTTTCAAGCGAATTAGATAAAGGTAAAATGAATCAAGTTTTTGAGGGGATTAATTTAAAAAATAAATTTTCATATATATTTTTTTTTAACTAAAAAATACCCATTTATAGGTATTTTTTTTGTGATTGAAAAAAAAGATATTTGCTTAATTATTATTATGAACCAAGAAAATAAAGATAACGAAGTATTTGACAATTTAGATCTGACAGCTGAATTCTTGGTTTCTATTAGTAAAAGCAACGTAAACTTTGATTATTATTATTCAACTGTAGGTAATAAAAAACGCTCATATAGAAAAGATGTAAATTTTTTCAAGATTACTAAAGGTGAGCGAACAGAAAAATTAGAAATAGAAGTAAATAGACAAGGTATATATGATTATTTACCAGAAGGCTTGTTTCATCAGACATTTTCACCTAAAAAAGGTGGTGATTCTGAAAAACAAATTATTGAGGAAATAAAAAGACAAAGAGAAAATGAAAAACTGGCTAGAATGTTTTTTTTGCCTATTGAAAATGAAATTTTTCTTCACAGATTAGACTTAACAAAACTTGAAAATGATTTATTTCTAAACAATTCAGAAAGTAGAAATAAATATATTGATCTAATTAAACATTGGCGACTTTCAAATATATTTTCTAGTACTCAAATTGTTGAAATTATTAGATTTTTCCCTTATTTACACTTGTTTAGAAATAAAACAAAATACATAGAGTCGTGTATTTCAAAAATGATAAATTATGATGTGCAAATTACCAAAGTGCAAAATTATCTTGTTAAATTAACTGAAGAAAGTTTAAGTTGGAGTCTTGGTAAAAAAGATTTGGGTCTTGAAACAATTTTAAGTTCTGAAGTCAATTTATACAAAACAAAATATTTTTTAAATATTGGCGAAATCAAGAGAAATGATTTTAAAAAACTACTTCCACATACCGAAAACATAAAAATAATAAAAAATTTAATGAATTTATTTTTCAGTGCTGATTCATTACAAGAAATAAATATATTTTCATCAAAAGAAGAAAACAAACTAATCTTATCTAAAGAAGAAAACGAATCTTTTTTGGGTTTTAATTCATTCATATAACAATGCTATATTATTTAATTACTTATTCAATTTTTACCATTATTACAATGGTATTTATAATTATTTTCAACTTTAATTACCTTAAGTTGATAAGAAAATTTTTACCAACAATTGTATTAATTGCTGCCATTATTGGTTGTTTACCGTTACTCATTTATTTTTTGAATGAAGATTTCTACATTACAAATTTTATTATAGATTCTATTTTCATTATACTTACAGGCATTCTATACGTATTTTTATCTCGAAAAATGCTCTCTCAACTTCCAGACAAGCCAATTGAAACATTTTTCAGTTTTGCAGTACTTTTTACATGTGTAATAGCACTCGTAAATTTGATTTTTCTTCATTATGTTTTCAATACTGATTTAGCAGGATTCCTGTCTTTGACAGCATTTTTCTTTTTGTTACCATCTTTAGTTGTGTATAGTTTTGGATTATATATTCAAATTCCAAAACTTAAATATGAAGAATGGATGTTACCTGACTATGAAAACGAGCCTGATTATGATAGCATGGATTTAACTAAAATAAATATTGTTGATTTAGAGTTTCAAAAAAATAATAATGACGATACTTATACCAAATTCACATTAAAAGCACCTCTTGAAATTAACTTTGGTCAATGGTTTTATGGATTTGTGAAAGACTATAACATCAAATTTATTGAAAGTCCGATACAAAGCAAAAACAGCATGAATCAAGCTTCTAGTTGGTTGTTCTATGTTAAACCTAATTTTTGGAGTGATAAAAAATATATTGACCCAAAGAAGACAATTAATGATAATGATATCAAAGATAAAACTTGGATTATAGCAAAAAGAGTAAACTAAAATGATAAAAGAAATACAACACTTACATGTAAATTGGATTGATGGAATGAAAATTTCCAAAAATCACTTTATTGAATTAGAAAATGCCTTTAAAGATGAAATTAGAGACAGTTTTGCTAATTCAATAAATATATTTAATTATGGAGTAATTCCAACCGAAACCAATGATGGTAAAGGATTAGATTTGGAAGTTTTGAATATACAAGGTGGAAACATTAAACTTAGACTTAACTATTGTAGAGCAATTACTCCAGCTGGTAATAGAGTAGAAATTGTAAATACTTTAAAAATTAAGGATGTAAATTTCACTATTGAAAGTGAAACAATCAATAAAAATTCTGGTAACCTTATTTATGATATTATTTTAAAAGTAGAGCCTTTTAATAAAAAAGCAGTTGGCCAGCCAAACCCAAATGAAAATCCACCAAGAAACCCATATTCTATTGCCGAATACACTGTTTCCGTTGTACCTACTGAACAGGTAAACATTGACAATTTAAGTATTAATTATTTAAAAATTGGTAGATTAATTGGTAAGGGAGATGATATTAATATTGACTCATCCTTTATCCCTGCATGTACTTCTATTTTGAGCAATCAAATACTTATACAGGCTTTTAAGGTACTTTCTGAAGACGTTAGGAATATTAATAATAATTGCTTAAGAATTATTCAAAAAATTTATGTAAAAAATCAAAAATCTAGTTTAGCTGAAAACGTTAAATACATGTCGCTAAATTTATCCAAACATATTACTACAAATTATTTTACATTTAAAAATTTTGCTCCTCATCAAGCTCCAATTTTTATGTTTAGCGAAATAATCAAAATTGCTAACATCATTTTTTATTGTTTAGAAACAATTCCCGAAAAAGACAAAGAAGAATTAATTAATTATTATACTGAATGGGGTGATTTGAATCAAGGCGCCCTTGAAAGCATGATAAACGATGTTTGTTTTTTAGAATACGACCACAACGATATTAGAACATCATTAGTTAAAATAGAAAAGTTTTTGTTAAATATCAATAATTTATTCAACAAATTAAATTCACTTGATTTGATAGGTAAAAAGAAAGATAGAGATTTTATAGTAAAAGAAGAACAAACATCCACCCAAACTAAATCAAAAAAAGGTTGGTCGTTTTTAGATTAATTATAACATATGGAACCATTAAATAAAAAAGAAAGAGAAAAAGCAGTATTTGATTTTTCAATACTATTCGTAATTACTGTTGCCATTTTGGTAGCATTATTAGTTTTAGCTTTTAAACTACCAGCTAAAATTAATAAAGATACATACAAACAAAATAAAAAATTGGAAGAAGATAGAAAAGAATTGAAAAAGCTTTCTAGTAATGTAGATAGTTTAATTAGTTTAATAAATACATCAAAGAATTCTTCTAATATTAATAATGCTGTTAACAATAATAATATAGCAGTTATATTAGCTGAATTTGATAAAAAGGGAAAAGATACTACAACTAACAATAGTAAATTTTACATGCAGTTTTCTAGTATTTTAAAGGAATTAAAGGATCAAGTTGCTGATAACAAAAATTTAAGTGGGGACGATTGCAGTAAGAAATTAGAAGAAACCAAAAGAGAGCTAAAAGAGGCTAAAGATGAAAGTGAAAAATATAAGGACAAATATGATCAATTAATTATCCAAATGAAAAATTAATAAATAAGATGAAAAGAAAAATTTTAAACTTTAGCCTAATAATACTTTTAGGCTCATGTGCTACCATGTCGAAAGTAGCACCACCATTTACCAATGTTGAAAAAATTTCGAAATTAAAAATGGGAACCACTCTAAGTGTAGTAAATAGTACATTAGACATTCCACCATACAATATTTTAAGTATGCAGGAAGATGGTAGTGGCATATATGCCTATAATTACAGATTATTAGTTAGAAAAGCAACTGTTCCTGAAGGCACTGATGGCGATAATTTATTACATAGTGAGCAGTACAATACAGCTGGAGAACCGAAGTATAAAGACGAAATAAAAACTGTTATTGCGGTATTTAAAGAAGGTAAATTATCTGCAATACATACCACTGAAGGTTGGGATAAAGCAGAATATTTAATGGTAGTGAACAATAATTTAAAATTATTGACTAAACAAGATTTAGAGAAGTTAGATATTTTAAAAATAGGTGCTGATTATTTAGCAAAAAAAGGTCAAGTAATAAAACTAATTAAAAACTAAAAACATGAAAAAGTTTATTCAATATATATTATTAGCTTCAGTCGTATTATCATTTACTTCATGTGCTACCAAAATGATGTTTGACTCTAAAGTTCCATATTATACTTCAGTAGAAAATTTATTGAAACTTAAACCTGGAATGACCTTTAACTCAGTAAAAACTACACTTGGTATAGACCCTTATGATGTTTTAACCATTCAAAACGATAACGGTGCAACAATTTATACATATCATTATAGACTAAAAGATAGAAAGTTGACAAGACCTTTAAATGATTTTATTAAAAGAGACTATGAACATACTGAATTATTTCAAAAAGAAGGTGAACCTTGGTATAATCTTGAAGAAAAAATAGCATACTTATATTTTAAGGAAGGAAAGTATACATCGTTTATATCTGAAGAAGGTTTAAATTTGGCTGAATATGTGATGCTAATTGATAATAATTTAAGAATTATTTCGAGTGAAGATTTAAAAAAATTACAAGTAACTAAAATTGGCAATAATTATATAACTAGCGATAGCACATACATTATTAAAATGGATAAAGAAACCAAAAAGAACTTGAATAATTTAACCCCTGCAAAGAAAAAAGGAAGTACTAAAGTTATTGTTGCAACAGTATTAATTTATCTTTTAGTAATTCCATCATTAGTATTTTTAATAGTGAACTAACAAATAAAAAAGCTCATCAAACAAAATTTGAGGAGCTTTTTTATTATAATTTATACTAAATGAATACTGATATATTAAATGCCTACCAAGAATGTGGAAGAATTGTATTTGCATACAAAAACAATTTCGCATGCGATTCTCTTCAATTAAACTCAAGTGCTAAATTAAATGGTTTAGATAAAATTGAATTGATTCAAGCCATACTTTCAAACAATAGCAATATAGTTTTTAAATCTTCTAAAAATGAATACCTGAAAACTGCAAACCAACTATTGGAAATTGCTTGCGCTGCAACATGTTCAAGGGTATTTTTTGAAAATGAAGGTAATATAAATGTAGATATTGAAATTGATATTCCTGCTAACGATTTAAAACAAATAGAAACTATTGAAAAGTTTTTGAAAACTTACGATGAGAACTATTCCAATAATTTACTGAATAATACTTTTGTTAATGTGTTTAGTCAACTTAAAAAAGATGAGCTTTGGAAAACTATTGAAAACTTGGTTTTATATGTAATAAATGCCGAAGAATTAGTTATAAACAGATTTGAAATTGAAGACACACTAATGAAAGCTGGTTTTTCTATATCAAGTAAAAAAGTAAATAGAGGATTTGATTTAAATTTAAGTGAAGCAGAAACAACTGAAAAAGAAAATTTACCTCATACTTTAACCGAAAAAAACCAATTAGATGAATCTTTGAAAAAGTTTCTGTTTACTGTAAAAAATGATTGGCAAGAACAAGAAATAATAGTTGCAATTACCTACTTGAAAAAGCTGTTTTCAAAATTTGGATAATTTATTTTTTAAACAACATGTCAAATAAACCTCCTGATTTGTTTGGTTTGTCTACAGGTTTTTCTTCAGTTGGTTTTTTTTCAAAGATGTTTTCATTGTTTTTTTTTTCAGAAGAAACTTCTTCTTCATCTAAAAAAAAACGACCAGTTGCTGTTTTCGTTTCTTCCTTTTCTTCTTGGTTTAAAAAACCTTCAATAAATGCTGCTGAAGGTATTTGTTGAGTTTGTAGTTCAGAGCTTTTGCTAAGTTCAAATACCAATACAAATGCTGGGTCTTCGTCTTCGCAATAAAAACTTTGTACAGGACCAAAAAACTCTTTCAATTGCGCAGTATCGCAAGTAGGAAGGAATATACGCAATACCCTAGGATCATAAAAGCGAAAATAAAGTTCTTCGCCATCTTCGGTTTTTACTAATAAAAATTTTCTGAAATGGGTGTGAATAGTAGAAAAAGGCTCGTTGGTTTTGAGCATAACACCCCACGAATTGCCCCAACCTTCTTCAGTAAAAAAAGTTTTGAATTCCTTAAAATGGTTTGATTGAAACAAATAAGGACCCACATCCGCTAAATAGGCATCCCCTTTTTCGCGGTATAAGGACTCATGCTTAGGGTTTAAGTCCTTTGCTTGAGTTATGGCTGCTTCCATTCGCGCAGCATCTAATAAAAGGTAATTTACGTGGTTCAAAACAATTTCAAATATAAATATTTGGGGGTTTAAGGATACACCTTACATTTTTTTCTTAACAAAATCCATTCTTCTTCATCCAATTCTTTTTGGTCTGAAACTTCTGTTTGTTCAAAGTTTTTATTAAACAAATTTTCTTCACAACGATAGTAAATAGTTCCGTCTTCGGTTTTCAAATGAAAGTAAACCACACCACTTTTTATAGCTAGTACTTTTCCAATTGCATCTACCAATTTTAACTTTCGGTTGAATGAGGTGTTGAGGGCTGATAGCATATGTTCTTTACGGTTATTTTTAATTTACATTTTCGATTATTTATTCATTTGGGTAATCATTTATAAAACCACTTTCAAAAAAAGTAATTTAGTATTTTAAAACCACTTTTGAATTCCACAGTCTATTATATGTAAAGCTCATCATTAGTAAGTAAATTATTAAGATCCACCAAAAGTAACAACTTAACCAACCTTAATGCCATTTTCTTTTCTTAGCCTTCAATTTCTTTTTGTCTATAAACTATAGAAACTGCATAATATTTTATCAAACCGCCACCTTTTACACCTGGTTGTGTTTTTTGTACTGTTTTAAATTTAATAACCATTTGTTTTATTTTTATTTGGTTATGGAATGGGGGTTTGTGTTTTTGTTATAGGTGTTGGATCGCATAAAGATTTATTATTTAACACTTCCTTTATTTTTGAAGTTCTTCTAATTCTATCAGTTTGTTTTTTTAAATGTTCATATTTCTCCTCTGATTTTGTTTTAGCTTTTTTATCAATTTTATCATCAATTTTATTATTTTTTTTATCTTCTATGTATTTATTTTTTCCTTCAATTTTTGCTCTATTTTTAGCATTAATTTTTGCTTGTTGTTTTAATCTCTTTAATTGTTTTCTAGATAAATCTTCTTCATTTAAACCATTAATTAGTTTATTTTTTTCTTCAGTTTCATAGTCCGTTAAATTTTCCTTTTCAATTTTCGAAATATATTCTTTTTCAGCTGTTTTGTCATACATACGGTTTTTATATCCTTCGCTTTTACCGGTACTATTCATCTCATAAAACTCCTCTTGTGTTGCGTCAAATCCATTAACTTTTTTTGATGCTTGGAAAACTGAAGATTCATCATATGATTGCAATTTATCAAGATTATTCTTCTTCCAAAACCAAGCTGCGGATTGTGTTGGATATTTAGAAGATATTAGAGAAGGGTCATTCATTATTTCTGGATCATTAATTGAATCAGCAAACTTTTGATAATTATCTCTGCCTGTTACTTGAATGTATCCCCTCCCTTTGAATTTTTTCCCATCTCCTTCTTCTGTATTGCCTAAGTCAGCTCTACCTTCATATTTCTCTCCGCTAGCAATTTCTTCCGTGTAATGTAAATCGTCCGATTCATGGGCTAACTGACCTAAAAAAAGAGTTTGGTTATCTAATGTATTTATTTCTGTTTTTTCCATAGAATTTATGACCTCATCAAATTGTTCATCCGATTTTTTAGGAAATATTTTTTTGAGTTGGTTTTTACAAACAGAATTAGCAGGGGCTTTCTTTTCAAGTGGACATGGCTGTTTAGCTTCCATTATTTTCTTCTATTATTTTATAAATTTTTTCATTAATTAATTCTTCTGTAAAAATTTCAGCTAAAGTATCTCTTTCTTTATTCATTTTAAATAAGCTCCATTCAAATTCAAAGTTTTCTAAAGTATAAAATTCAATACCAAAAATATAAGAAAGACAAATAAAAATTGACTTATCTCCAACAGAATTAATGCCTAACTCTTTAAACCTTAGTTTACTTGCAGTAACAATATTATTAAACAATTTTAAATTCAAGATGAAGTCCATTGAGACAAGTTTATCTATAGACATTTTAAAGATTATTTTATCTACTTTTTCTGTATATAAAAAACTAATTTTATTATATTGTTCTGTATTAATTTTCATAAAACTAATTTATCCTTTCAACTTTGCTTGTGCGCATTTCTCACAAAAAGGTGTTCCATTTTTTGCACCTTGTTTCATACTTATTACTTGTGCCAATTTCGTTTGCATACTTGCAGGCATTCCCTTCATTACACTCATCAAAACAGGTGTCGGCATAGCTGCCATGCCTGCACTTCCTCCTCCAGCTTCACCAATTAAAACCGTTGGACAACCAACTGTAATAGCTCCACCATGGGCACATTGGTCGCCCATGCGGGCAGCAGGTTTGCCTCCAAAAAACACACCAGCGCTACCTAATACAATGGTATCAGGTGGGCCTGTACAAACACACATATCACCCATTACAGCAGCAGGCATTCCACCAATTAACACAGTTGGGCAACCTGGCCCAGAAATTGGCCCACCCACATGCGGTATAGGTGGCACACCTGGTGTTACCATCGGGCATACATGCATATCTCCAATTCTTGCTGCTGGTTTGCTCATTGTTATAAATAGTTAATCATTTGCGTTATTATCCCTTTTCAACTCCTGTTGAAATTTATCCAATGCTAAGCTTACTGTATCTAAACCTATTCCATAAATACGAAATCCAACCCCAGCAATACAACCAACTGCTGCACCTGCAGGTGCTCCAAAACCTGCTGTTGGTATGGCACTTGCGGCAGCCCCAACTAAAGCACCACCAGTACATGCTTTACCATATTCTTTGGCAATTCTTCTTAATTCGGAAGTATCATAACTATGGCCATCCACCCCTGGAATTTTGTTTAACTCTCTTGCATTATTTCTATCTATTTGCAAAACAGGATTTTCATTATTTTCGTTTCCCATAATTTATTTCAGTTTATTATTTTACTTTTTTATTTGAACCAAAGTAATATTTACAACCAATTTTCAATTGTTTTTTCAATTTCTTTAATTAGATTTATTGGATCAACTTGGGGAGTATGCATTTTGCAAACTAGTGTTCCATTATTCAAATTAAATACTGATATATGATTGTCTAGTATACGTCTTACTAAATTATCTAAAAAATTACTCTCTGGTTCATAATTGAACTTCATAAAATATGGTTTTTGAATTTTATCCTTAAATTTTGTTGAAATAAAAAATCTAATAAATAAAGATTTTCCAATAGCTACTTCAAACTTATTATTCAATCCAGAAACAATTATTTCAAAACAAGCATAATCAATCGCATCAACTGGAATAACAACTCCATTTTGTGTACTTTGATCCTTGTGGATCTTTATTTGATACATCAAATTGTTTTTTTTAAAATTAGTAATCATTTCATAGCCATAAGCATTGCAAAAACCAGCACAATCAAGTTCCATTGTTTTGAGTTTAAGCTCAACATTTTCACAATAGTTTTTGTTGGCCTCAAAAAATGGTGAAGGATCTGTTTCGTACTGTATCATATTTTATGTAATGAATTATTTTTAAGATTAGCAACAAGAGAAAAGTTAACATTAAGTGTATTATCACAAATTTTGTTTGATGATTCTATTCTAATTTTTACTGTTGGTTTGCTCATTCATTTATTTAATTTATACATCTGTTTGCAAATACTCCTTAGCACTTAATTCATTAAACTCTACATATTGAGTGCCATAAGCCGAAACATAAAATTCAACTTTTAACCTTCCGCTTTCAAATCCATTAGATTTCACATACCCTCTGGTACCTTCATTAACTAGATATTTGTTTCCAAATATTTTGTCAGTCGGCAGCATTTTAGTTAGGGAAACTGTTTTTCCTTTAACAACATATTCTGGTAATACTTTTCTGAACATAATTTATAATATTAGTAAA
>CAIUQQ010000371.1 GCA_903901345.1 uncultured Bacteroidota bacterium
CATTTGGCAATTGATGAATTCCAATATTTTGAATGGAGGAATTCGTTAACAATGTTGTTTTCAAAAATTCTTTTCCAGCAATATCAGTAATAGATATAGTTATATTAGAATTCATTACACTTTCACTAAGTTTGATTTGCAAATTGTCAATAGCAGGATTTGTTACTATTTCAATATCATTTAATTTTATAATATCGTAAATTTCTGTAGTTGAATTTTCAGGGTCAGAAGGGCTAATACCAGTTGTGTTACTCGTAAGTAATATTTTAGCAGAAATTGGGTATTTATTCGACAATTGATAGATAGCATTAATTACCTCAGTAGGAGCGGAGGCATTTACTCCATTGGTAATATTGTCATTTGCAGAAATGCTAAATCTTTTTCCATCATTTCCAATTGTTTGATACGAGTTTGGTACATAGCTAATATAATTATCTCCTCTTACCATCCAATTTGAAAACAAAATATGGTCGTACCAATCTTTTGCTCCACCATCAGTTCCACAACCATTAGGATTAATTAAATCAATGCGTGTAGAAGTAGTAAAATAAGGAGAATAGGCGAAACTTCCCTGCCAACTTGCAGGATAAGTGAGTGTTTTATCTATAGCAAACGGTGGGTCGTTTAGTTTAAATGAAGTATCTGTAGTATTTACTAATTGGTTATAACCCATTTCTGTGCTTGATCTTAAATTGAAATCGCCCATCATGATTAAATTTGGCAATGATTTAAAACGTAATTTAATATTATTATACATGGCAGTTAGTTGTGTATTTCTAACTGTTGCATCTTTACCAGATTGCGTATGCATTAATACTACAAACAAAAATGTGGTGTCGTTTGTAATCGATAAATTAGGGTCTTTGTAATACAGTTTATACAAATCAAAATCAGTAACATTTACTGTAAGTACTTTATTATAAATAAAACCAAATTTATTTTTATTGTAAAACAAAACATTCATATCTGCACCCCTTGCTTCGTTGGTAAACGGGCAATATGAATATTTTATATTACCTGCATCACTAAGTGCATATTGTGCTATGGAATCAGCAAAATCAATGGGTAAATAACCGTTAAAGTCGGCAGGAAATCTTTTTATAGGAAGCATTTTTACCATTCCAAATAAATCGGGTTGGGTGTATGCGATTATTGTTTTTAGATAGCCCCTCATTTTGGAATTTGCACCTTGACATAAGTCACCATAATTTAACACATTATAAGTCATTACATTTATTGTGTCAGTTTGTGCAAATATTTTGGTGTAGAAAATTTGGCTTAGCATTAGATAAAGCAGTATTTTTTTCATTATTTATTTAAATAAATATAGCTATAAACTATTTCGTTTTTTGAGTTTATAAAATAAAAACTCAAATTATTATCATTGATTGAAACTAACATAAATCCAGGATTGCTAATTGCAAATTTTGTATGCTCGTCCTTTGTCAATTCTTTGTCTTCGGCATCGGCACCAGCACCTGAAACAAAGTAATTAATGCCATTATTTCCTTGAATATGCTGCATGTTATGATCATGGCCACAGATATATGCATTTACTTTATATTTTTCAAAAATTGGATTCAATACATTTTTTACTTCTTTCATACCATTTTCTTTTTTGCCAACTGAATAAATGGTATGGTGACCAATTACAATTTTATAATCCTCTTTGGCATTTTTCAAAACACTATCAATCCAAATTATTTGTGCTGCTGTATCTTGTTTTGTTAAATCAGTAAAATTCAAACTGTCGTGATGGTATTTGCTTATTAATGGACTTGTATCAATAAATACCAAACGCATTGTTTTTGTGTTTCCGGCTTTTACTACTTTGGTATAATACCTAGCAGGTAAATTCCATTTTCTACTTATTTTAGCGTAGTCAATTTGTGCGGCTACACTTCCTTTGTAATCATGATTTCCCAATACTGGAAACCAATCAATTTGCAATTCATCAAATGCATAAATATCCTCAAAAGATCTTTTCCATTGCGGGTCATCGGTACTAGCCACTCCACAACAATAGAAATTGTCACCTGTTGAAATTACAAATGATGGTTCTGCTTTTTTAGCTGTTATATTCATTGATTGGGCAACATCTTTTTGCTTTTTTTCTCCATTATGTCCCCAATCTCCAACCACAAAAAAGTTGGTTGATTTTTTTTCGATTTTTAAATTACTTAATGTTTTAATTTTTTGTTGAGCATTGGTTTTTACTAACATGAATAAGCAATAAGCAATGGCAATAAATATTTTGTTTTTCATGTTGATTTCAATTCAAATATCAATGGGTTTTAAAAATAAAAAGAGGCGATTTTTTAAAATCTGCCTCTTTTTATAAAATTATTTTATAAAATAAAAATATTAGTGTTGGTTACCTGTTCCGTTACTTTGATAAGCACCAATATCAGATCCTGGTAAAGTAATTTCTGTTGCACCATAGTTTTTATCAACTGGAACTTTGTTTACAGCAATTGATAAAGGTTGGAAGTTTGTATTACCTTTTCCAATTGCTGGTGAACCAGATTGTAAATGGAAATCGAAATTACCTACAGCTTGAATATCGATTAAACGATTAATTGCAGCAGGTAAAGGGAAGTTAACAAACATTGGTTTGTTAGCGCCAACTAAATTAGCAGGAGCAGTATAAACTGGCATTGGTTGACCCCATATATAACCTGCAGGTGTAAATGCAGGAATATCTGTAGTTTGAGGAATAGTTAAATCTGCAGCAGGATAAACCCAATTCAATAATGATTGAGAATCGCCATAGTTGTAGTTATAACCATATTTAATATTTGCTGTATCAGCAATTGGAGAAATACAAATTCTTAAACCAGTTCTGCAATTTACAACTAATCCATTATAAGCTAAACCTTTTGCACCTTCTTCATAATTCCATGAACCAGCGCGTCCTGTTGGGTTTGGTTGTTTGTAACCACAATGAACATAAGTATTGTTATAAAAATTACAATTTGTTTGAACTGTAGAACCACCTTTGTTTGAAGCTTTAGTACCATTTGTAGCACTTCCAACTATTAAGTTATAAGCAGCATCACCTGATCCACCACTTTTTACATTTATAACATCTCCACCGTTACCTGGAGCTCCTATTTTTTCAAATGTGTTACGCATAATTAAAAACTTTCCATTAGGACGCATACAATCATCTACACTTCCATAAACCCATGAATCTTCCATTACAAATAATCCATTAGGATTTTGGAAAAATATTCCAACTGATGAACTTCCAACTTTGTTTCCTGAAATAATTGCATTGGTAAATTTAGCACCTAAAAATTCAATATGGGTCCATTTTATAACTAATAATTTACAGCTAGTATCAGCATTAATACCACACCATTTACCTGAATATGCAGGATCTGCTGTCATATCTGCACCAGGATTATCTGTTTTGGTTATGTTAGGCGCTGTAATCCAAATAGGCGCATCTTTTGTTCCTAATGATAATAATGTACCTTTTACGGCAAAGTTAGTTCCAGCGCCCATATATACTTTAACACCTGGTTGAATTAATAATGTGTCTCCAGCGTTTACTATAATATCTCCAGATACAGTGTAAGTTTTTCCTGATAACATAGTTCCTTTTATTGAACCTGATAATGGAGCTAAATCACTTACTGATGCACCAATTTGTAATGGTGGATTTGAAACTGTAGTAGTTTCAGTTGTGCTCTTTGAGCAAGATGTAAATAGAAGAGCGCTTGCTAATGAAGCTACTAGTCCTGTAAAAATCAACTTTTTCATTTTCATTTTCGTTTTTTTTATTTTTGGGTTTGTTAAATTGTTTAGTTTTTTTTATTCAAATCTGTATCTTAAACCTACCGTATATGATTGGTAATAAATTTCTCGTTGGGTGGTTACAGTACTGTTATTGTCTTGAATTGGTAATTGTTGTGTTCCCAATCTGTAGGAATTTGCTTGCAATATTTCTGTTACATAAGGTGTATTCATAATATTGTTGATTTTTAAATACACATACAGTTTTTTAAAGAATCTTTTTTCGCACGAAAAATCAATCTGCACCACTTCTCTTTGCCAAATATCTAAATTATAATAGGGTGACAATTGTGCAATTCTTCTTCCTGTATATACTGCTGCTAATTGCGCATTGAATCCTAATTTACCATTTTTATACAAAAACGATAAATTACCAATATGTGCCGACTGCCCTTGAAGTGGTCTGGATTGTGTAATAGAATCTGTAGTTAAATTACCTGCACTATTTCTATAATATATTAGTTTACTTGTAGTAATATTTGATGACGTATAAGTGTAATTTGCATTCACACCAAAGTTGCCAATGTATTTTATTACCTGCAATTCAAAACCATAATTGGTGGCATCACCAAAGTTTTGCGGAGCAATATATACGCCTGTAGGATTTCCTAGTTCTCTATAAAAACCATACTCTATTGGATTGTAAATATTTTTATAAAATACGCCAACTAGTATTTGATTTAATCCCTTAGGGAAAAACTCGTACCTTAGGTCGTAATTATCGGCAGTAGTATGTTTTAATTTGTAATTTCCTTCTTCTGTAAAGTTTTCGCCTGGTAATGTATAAGGAATAATTTCATAAAAACTTGGCCTTGCCAATGATGAGAAATACGATAACCTGATATTTGATTTTTTGTTAATTGAATATTTGAAATGTATACTTGGTAATATGTCCATGTATTCCTTTCTTCCACTTGCACCTATTACGTATTTAGGGTCTGCAGCTGATACATATGATTGTAAAGTATTTTCTATTCTAACTCCACCCAATAATTGAAGTTTTTTAATTGGATTGAGTTTTATTTGGCCGTAATAAGCCAATATGTTTTCATCTATTTTATAATTGTTAGCGTCCTTTGGTGTTCCTAGTCCGGCATTGGTTCCAAGTAATGCAAAAAGTGCATCATTTATGTTAGTAAAATATTGAGGATAGTTACCATTTTTATCAGCAGTTGGAGTAAGCTCATATACGTTATAGTAATTTGTTCTGTGTTTCATTCTATACATTCCACCCGTTGAAAACTCTACCTCTCTTTTCATTATTCTTGGAGTGTAAGTAATGTTTAAATAACCCGATTTGTCTTCATCATTATTATTTAACCACCTCCAATTAATTTTACCAACCTGAGTGGGAAGTACTAATTGGTTTTTACTACTATCTAACGATACACCATGCACTCTTTCAAAATCAACCCAACTTGGTGTAACACTAGTGGCAATAGAATATACAGCAGACCAATTTATTTTTATATTATACTTCAAGTCGTGATTACCTTGAAGCGTGGCATTGTAAATATTTTGATTGGTTACTTTTGAACGGTCATATTCATGAACTTCACCAGTTCCTGGTCCACTTCTTTGTGCTTTAGTATTGGTATCAGTTGTATGTCGAACTTGATTTTCGTCTAATTTCATAAAAACAGTATAAAAACTTAACGTATTCCTTTTGTTAAATTTATAATCTACTTTTCCATGATAACCTTGACGTGTTTGGTTGATTGAATATTCTCTATAATTAATATCCTCAAAGTGTAGCGGCATTGCACCGTCTCTATTAGGTGAATTATATGGCTGCGATGATGGAAGTAACACATTGGTGTTTGCACCTCTATAAGTATTTTGATAACTGGCAGCTACTATAACTCCAAGTTTGTTTTTAAAAAATCTATTACCAATGCTAAATCCAAAAATACTATTTAATGGAGGTGTTGAATTGCTATAGTTCAATACATTTCTATTAAAATCAACTACTTTAGCCTGATAGCTTGCGCCATTTAATTGTGAAGGATCTTTTAAAAAGTTTTGTTGTGTTAATACGGAATTGCTAAAACTGCTATATGGTCTATTTGAAAAAATACCGCTGTAGCCTGAACCAATATTTGCTGTAACTACAAATTTTTCTGGTGCATTTTTCATTACCATATTCATGGCACCACCTATAGCATCAGCTTCCATTGATGGTGTAAGTGCTTTTATTACTTCTAATCTTTCTATTAAATCAGAAGGAAATAAATCCATAGGAACATACCTGTTTTTATTATCTGGACTAGGAATTTTTACTCCATTTATCATGGTGTAATTATATCTTTTATCCATTCCTCTTATAATTGCATATTGACCATCACCTGTATTGCTTCTTTCTAACGATACTGCCGATACTCTTTGCAAAACATTGGCAACTGTTAGGTCAGGCGATAGTTGAATAGCTTTTGCTGAAACACTATTGATTATGCTAGTAGCATTTGATTCTATCTTTAATGAATACTTTTCCGACTCTAAATTTTGAATGGTATCAGAAATTTTTATTTCACTTAATTCTTTACTCGATGGTTTTAAAAGTATATCTATTTTAGATTCTTGTTTGCTTTCTAATACTTCTATTTCTTTTTCTGTTTTTACATAACCTATATATTGGCATATTAAAGTGTATTTCCCTGCTAAAACTCCTTTTAACTTGTAATTTCCTTCTAAATTTGTTACCGTTTTGTAAGTGGTGTTTTTTAAATAAACTTTTGCTCCTATTAAATATTCTTTCGACTTTATATCTTGTACTTTTCCTTTAATTTCAAAACCAATTAATTTCTTTTCTGCTCTTATTGTATTACAAAAAAATATTGATAATAATAGTATTTTAAAGTATGATAAGAAAATC
>CAIUQQ010000372.1 GCA_903901345.1 uncultured Bacteroidota bacterium
AATTGGTAAAGAAAAACTGAAAACACTGCCTTTATCTATTTCACTTTCTGCCCAAATTTCCCCACAATTTTTTTCTATAAAATCTTTACACAATAAAAGTCCTAAACCGCAGCCTTTTTCACCAATAGTTCCATAGGTTGTTATATGTTCCGTGTTTTTAAAGAGTTTTAATAAATTCTCAGGTAAAATTCCTGTACCTTCATCTTGTATTTTTACAATTTGTTGATTTCCTTTACTATAAGTGGAAATTATAATTTGTTTTCCTTTTGGTGTGAATTTTATTGCATTTGATATTATATTGCGTAAAACTATCATTAACATATTTTTATCTGCAAATACAATAGTGTTAATTGGGATATTATTGATAATGGTAATATCTTTATTTTGAGTTAATTCATTAAATAAATCAACAGACAATAATACAATTTCATTTAACTTTATTTCTTCCGGAGAATAAACTATCTCATTACGCTGTGAATTTGCCCAAGCTAAAAGATTTTCCAATAAATCATATGTAGAAGCTGCCGATTTTTGAATGATATGTAAAACATCCATTAGGCTTTTTGAATCAGACAAATCATAGTCGGAAATAATCAACTCAATTAATGATTTAAAACCGCTAATATGGCCTCTTAAATCGTGCCCAATTATTGAAAATAGTTTATCTTTTGTAGCATTTAATTCTTTCAACTTTTCCTCTGACTTTCTTAATTCGATTAGAGAAATCCTTAATTCTAATAATTTGACTAATTGATTTGCCAATGCTTTCAAGGCCTGAATTTGGGAGTCATCTAATGTTCTTGGAACATTATCAATCACACAAAGTGTCCCCAAAGGAAATCCTTTAGGAGTAACCAATGGAATGCCGGCATAAAATATTACAAAAGGGCTATCGGTAACTAAAGGATTGTCATGAAATCTTTCATCTATTCTTGAATCCTGAACAATGAAAATATTATCTGCTTCATTTATTGCATGTGAACAGAAAGCAAATTCTTTAGGAGTTTCGGTTTCTTCTAGTCCATGATGAGACTTAAACCATTGTCTTTTTTCGTCAATTAAACTTATTAAAGAAATTGGTGTCTTACAAATTTGAGAAGCAAGGTATGTTATTTGGTCATATTCCTTTTCAGGCAATGTATCCAGGATATTATAAGATTTTAGATTTTCTATTCTTTGGTATTCGTTTTCCTGTGTTTTAGGCTTTAACATAATCTAACTATTTTTAAAATATGACGTTATGTCTGTCGAATTTTTATGGATTGTAATATTTTATTGCTTGAAAAAGGTAGGAGTTTCAGCAAAAAAAATTAAGAAATTACAAAGTTTGCAATAAGTACTTTATTATTTGGTCCAGCCAATCTTCTACTTTTATATTTCAAAAATAGCAAAGTTTTTCCACAGAATTAGGCAGGATCCTCTAATTGTTTAATTTAAAAAAAATGTTTTTTAACCCTTTGATAAAACGTTTTATCGTTCTCATGGGATATTTTTTGACAAATACTTGAGAGGGTAAAACTGAACTTTCTGACTGCATAAGCCTTACTTCTAAGCATTAAAACTTATTTAATTGCAAGTTTGTTCATACTGTTATAATTTACATGCCATAAAATTGATTTATTGCTCCTGTAATCCTGTCCACATCTTCCTCTGTCAATTCATAAAAAAGCGGTAAACGCAGCAGACAATCAGAAAAATGATCGCAATTTGTCAATTCGCGGCCATCGTGTTTATCATGATAGTACTGACTTTTGTGCAGTGATATATAATGAAATACGGCATAAATATTTTTGGATTTCAGGTATTCTATCAATTCAAATCTTTCTC
>CAIUQQ010000373.1 GCA_903901345.1 uncultured Bacteroidota bacterium
ATACAATTCTAAAAGTGGAAGATTTATACAATTCATTTTATGGCGTAATGCCTGAGGATACTAAGTTTGAACGTTTTCCTTTTTTTACTTGGAACGACAATAATTCAATTATTTATAATTATAATAATTCCGTATTTTTATACGATTTTACTTCTAAAAAAACTAATATTATAGCTAAAGCAAGTGGAAATGCTGAAAATTTAGATTATGAGAAAATATCAAAAAGATTAGCTTACACTGTAAATGATCAATTGTTTGTGAGTGACGCTTCATCCATTTTTACATTATTAGAATATCAGAAAAAAGGCAAAAAAGATGGCATCGTTCAATCGGATATGATTATTGCTAATAATAATGGAATAAGTGTAGTAAATGGAAAAGCTGTTCATAGAAACGAATTTGGAATAGTTAAAGGTACTTTTTGGAGTTCAAAAGGTAATAAATTAGCCTATTATTCTATGAACGAAAATATGGTAACAGACTATGCTTTAATGAAGTTTGATAGCAAGCCTTCAAAAATTGAAAACATTAAATATCCAATGGCGGGTGCTAAAAGCCATGAAGTAAAAGTAAATATTTATGATTTTGTAAAGAAAAGAAATATTGAAGTGGAAACGGGTGAACCTGCCGAACAGTATTTAACAAATATTGCTTGGAGTCCCAATGAGGAATATTTATACATAGCAGTTGTAAACAGGGCACAAAACGAAATGAAATTGAATTTATATGATGGCATTACAGGTAAATATATAAAAACTTTATTTACCGAAATTCATGCAAAATATGTAGAACCAGAAAAGCCAGTTTTGTTTGTTAAAAACAATGAAAAACAATTTGTTTGGATGAGTGAACGCAACGGATTTAATAATTTGTATTTATATGAAAGAGGAGGAAAATTATTAAAACAATTGACTAATATTAAGCAACATATTAGTGAAATAGTGGGTTTTGATGCAACAGGTGCAAACTTATACTTTAACGCATTTTCTGCCGATGGAATGAATAAATATTTGTATTCAGTAGAAATGAAAAATGCTAAAATTACGCAGCATAATAAAATGGAAGGAATTCATAATTCCATGGTGAGTGAAGATGGTGTTTTTATCATTGATAATTTCAGTAATTTTAGTACGCCTCGTCAAATTATTTTGAACGATAATAAAGGAAGAATTTATGGTTCTTTGGTAAATGCAGTAAACCCAATTGTAAATTATTTACCTACAGAAATTAGTTTAGGAAAAATAAAATCACCTGATGGAATTACTGATTTGAACTATAGAATGATTAAACCTGCCAATTTTGATGAAACAAAAAAATATCCAGTAATAGTTTATGTTTATGGTGGTCCGCATGCACAAATGGTTACTAATAGTTGGTTAGGGCAAGCAGAACTTTGGATGCTTTCTTTTGCGCAACAAGGTTATGTGATTTTTACTTTAGATAATAGAGGTTCATTGAATCGTGGATTAGATTTTGAAAATGTTACGCACCGTCATTTAGGTAAATATGAAATGGAAGATCAATTGGCTGGTATTGGTTTTTTAAAACAACAAAAGTTTGTTGATTCAACCAAATTAGGAGTTTATGGCTGGAGTTTTGGCGGATTTATGACTACCAGTTTATTAACGCGCACACCCGATGTATTTAAAGTTGGAGTGGCTGGTGGCGCTGTAATTGATTGGAGTATGTACGAAATTATGTATACAGAAAGATATATGGACACTCCGCAAGAAAACCCTGAAGGTTATCAAGAAAATAACTTGTTAAATTATGCCAAAAACTTAAAAGGGAAATTACTGTTAATTCATGGAACAAACGATAATACTGTTCTTTGGAATCATACTTTAAATTATGCTAAACAATGTGTTGATGATGGCAAATTAATAGACTATGCTGTTTATCCCACTCACGAACATAATGTAATGGGAAAAGACAGAGTCCATTTATTTAAAAAGATAAATCAATATTTTAACGATTTCTTGAAATAGCATTTTCTAATAAAAAAAAATAGATACTTAGCAAATAATGTATAATTGAAGTTTGCTAAGTATCTATTTAAAGTTTTTTTATTTGAATGGATAATTTATCAATTAATCATTTTCAATGATCATTTCAAATTGCTTGGTAATTTCTGATTTTAAAATGTTGCTCACTTCTTTAAAATCTACTTCATAGCCAATTTCACGGGCAATGCTCGTAACATCTTTATCATCAATTCCACAAGGGACAATGTTTTTAAAATAAGCTAAATTGGTATTTACATTTAATGCCAATCCGTGCATAGTTACCCAACGACTACAACGAACTCCCATGGCACAAATTTTTCGTGCAGAAGGTTTGTCAGCATCAATCCAAACTCCGGTATAACCTTCATATCTTCCACCTTTTATTCCATAATGAGCAATGGTGTTAATCACGGCTTCTTCCAAAAAACGAAGGTATTTATGAATGTCTGTAAAAAATTGTTCTAAATCTAAAATAGGGTAGGCCACTAATTGGCCTGGGCCATGATAAGTAATGTCTCCACCACGATTTATTTTGTAAAATGTAGCATCAGCCTTTTGTAAATCTTCTTCATTGAGCAATAAATTATCTAAGGAACCGCTTTTTCCTAATGTGTATACATGAGGATGCTGACAAAATATAAGTTCATTACTTAGTAACGATTTTGCTTCAATAGGTAATTCGCGTTCAGCTAATTTGGTATCAACTTTTTGTTTTAAAATTGCCTCTTGTTGATCCCAAGCTTCTTGGTAATCAATTAAACCCCAATCTATAAAATTTGTTTTTACCATTTTTAGTTGTCAGTTGATTGTTGTCAGTTGTTAGTAAATGGGAATTCAATATATAAGTTATCGTCTATCAACCATCAACAGACAACTATCAACTAATGTCTAGTCAATTTTTAAAACTGCCATGAATGCCGATTGAGGAATTTCTACGTTCCCTACTTGACGCATGCGTTTTTTTCCTTCTTTTTGTTTTTCTAATAATTTACGTTTACGAGAAATATCGCCACCATAACATTTCGCTGTAACATCTTTTCGCAATGCTTTAATGGTTTCGCGCGCAATAACTTTAGCGCCAATACTAGCTTGCACAGGTATTTCAAATTGATGGCGAGGAATTAATTCCTTCAATTTTTCACATATTTTTTTACCCCAATCGTAAGCTCTATCCCTGTGAATAATTGCCGAAAGCGCATCCACATTGTCCTTAGCTAATAAAATATCTAATTTCACTAAATCACTTTGAACATAGCCAATTGGATGATAATCGAAGGAAGCATAACCTTTAGAAATGGTTTTTAATTTATCAAAAAAGTCGAAAACTACTTCAGCTAATGGCATATCAAATTTCATTTCAACTCGATCCATAGTTAAGTAAACTTGGCTTTTTAACATGCCACGTTTTCCCAAACATAAACCCATAATTGGTCCAACAAATTCAGCACTACTAATAATGGTGGCGGCTATAAATGGTTCTTCAATGTATTCAATATGGTTTGGATCTGGTAAATCGCTTGGATTATTGACAACAATTAAATCCATTTTTTTTGTATAAGCATGGTAACTTACGTTTGGAACAGTTGTTATAACTGTCATTTTAAATTCACGCTCCAATCGTTCTTGAATAATTTCCATGTGAAGCATTCCAAGGAATCCACAACGAAAACCAAATCCTAAAGCAGCTGAACTTTCAGGTTCAAAAGTCAATGAAGCATCGTTTAATTGTAACTTATACATGCTTTCTCGTAACTCTTCAAAATCGTCAGTGTCTACCGGATATATTCCTGCAAAAACCATTGGTTTTACGTCTTCAAACCCATTAATAATATCGGAAGTTGGATTAACTACAGTAGTTAAAGTATCACCAACTTTTACTTCTCTAGCTTCTTTTATTCCTGAAATAATATAACCAACATCACCTGCTTTTACTTCACTTCTAGGCTCCATTTCAAGTCCTAAAACGCCCACTTCGTCAGCAAAATATTCTTTGCCAGTAGCCATGAATTTTACTTTGTCACCTTTTTTAATTACGCCATCTATAATTCTAAAATAAGCTATAATTCCTCGAAATGAATTAAAAACTGAATCGAAAATTAATGCTTTTAATGGAGCTGTTACATTTCCTTTTGGTGGTGGAACTCTTTCAACAACTGCTTTTAAAATTTCTAAAACACCTTGTCCAGTTTTTCCACTTGCTCTTAAAATATCAGTATAATCACAACCAATTAAATCAATAATTTGGTCGCTAACTTCTTCAGGCATGGAGCTTGGTAAATCTATTTTATTTAAAATAGGAATAATTTCTAAACCTTGGTCAATGGCTAAATATAAATTTGAAATAGTTTGAGCTTGAATACCTTGACTAGAGTCAACAATTAATAAAGCACCATCGCAAGCAGCAATAGAACGAGAAACTTCATAGCTAAAATCTACGTGTCCGGGAGTATCAATTAAATTTAAAATATATTTTTGTCCATTTAGCTCATACTTCATTTGAATAGCATGACTTTTTATAGTAATTCCTCTTTCACGCTCCAAATCCATGTTATCAAGCAGTTGAGCTTGCATTTCTCTTTTACTTGTAGTTTGAGTATATTCTAAAAGTCTATCTGCTAATGTGCTCTTTCCGTGATCAATATGAGCTATAATACAAAAGTTACGTATGTTTTCCATTCCATGCGAATATAGTGTTTTAGAATTTGATTATTGTTTGTATTTTATATTCCATTTATCATTTGTTTCATTACTAATTGAAATTGAAAATTTTATATTTATTTTCAAGCAATATTTTAAGATTTTTAAAACAAATATTTAGTATTTTTTCAAAATTATTTAACACAAAGAAAATAAAACTGTAAAATATCAGTATTCAATGTTATGGAATTGTTAATTTATTCTTATATTTGTGGTGTACTGATAATCAGCATTGAAAAAATATTATTACATATCAATCCTATTCCTTTGTTTTACCATTCTTCCAAAGGTTGTTTTCTCACAAGAAAACAAGGTGAACTTATGTGTAGAATTTTATGGCGATACAGTTTGCATGGCAAACAATTTAAATAATAAAATAGATAATAATACAAAAATTAACGAAGAAAATATTGCTGTTTTATTCAATCAAATTAATGATATTGAAACAAATACAATTGTTGCTAATCTAATAGCATACAAAACTAAATTGAATTTAAATGATTGGATTTTTTATCAATTAGTGCGTAAAACATCTAGTCTTATTTGTTCAAAAAAAGATAATTATAATGCTTATACTTTTTATAAATGGTTTTTTATGTCGAAATCAGGTTACGATACAAAACTTGTTTTTGATAAAGGAAAACCTTTGTTGTATATCAGAAGCGATGAAAATGTATATGATATTCCATATTTCATGCTTGAAAATAAGCAGTATATTTGTCTAAATTATCATGATTTTAAAGTGATAAATTTTGAAAAGGAAAAACTTCATCCTATTGATATTTTAATTGCGGAGGCACAAAAACCTTTTTCATATAAAGTAACCCAAATGCCTAACTTTAGTCCTAATACATACAGTGAAAAGGATTTAAGTTTTGAATACAAAGAGAAAACATATCATTTTAAAGTTAAATTAAATGACCAAGTTCAACAGATTTTTAAAAATTATCCTGTTGTTGATTTTGAATCATATTTCAACATTCCATTAAGTAAAGAAACTTACAGTTCGTTGATTCCTTTTTTGAAAATAAATATTCAAAATTTATCACAAAAAGAAGGAATTGATTATTTAATGCATTTTACTCGTTATGCATTTTTATATGAAAACGACCAAGATAATTTTGGTAAAGAAAAACGCATGTCACCAGAGCAAACATTATTATTTGAACACAGTGATTGCGATGACAGGGCATCATTATTTTTTTATTTGGTAAAGGAAATTTATAACTTACCAATGATAGCCGTTTTGTATCCTACACATATAACTATTGCGGTGCAATTTGAAAAACCTGAAGGTAAACCAATAGAATTTAATGGAAGAAAATATTCTATTTGTGATCCTACTCCTCAGAAAGATGATTTGTTAATTGGACAAGTATCTGCTGAATTAGCTAAAACAGCTTTTCAAGTTGTCTATGAATACATTCCTGCTTCTAAATAAATATTAATAATAAAGAGGCAGTTTCAAAATGTTGCATTCATTTTTTTTATTCAATTTATTTTAAATAAAACAACCACATAGAAACATAGAA
>CAIUQQ010000374.1 GCA_903901345.1 uncultured Bacteroidota bacterium
AAGCCCATATCCATGTTTTCGGTTGGCGCACTTAATGTAGGTTTTTTCTTAGTAAAAGGGTTTTCATTGCTACCAAATCTATAAGTAAGTGAAATAGTAAGAATTCTGCTTTCCCTTTTACGCATGGCTTCTGAGTTAAAATTATTGCCTTCTATCACCATATTAAACTGCCTAATATTAAATACATCGCTTAAGTTTAAACCAAGCTGCATTTTACTTTTCAAAAAATCTTTGCGTAAACCAATGTCCATGCCACTCATCCCACTTATAGTGCTTTGACCAAATTTCATAGGTGCCATATACATTCCGTTCGATTGTAAATAAAAGGCTTTTGGTAAAGGCAAATTATAAGTAAAACGCACGTTCCAAGTTGTAATATCCGACTGCAAATCACTCAGAACATTGCTGCCATTTATTACATTTCTATACCAATTTCCACTTAGCATTAAGTTACCTAACTTGGTAAAACTATACCTAATAATGGCTTCTACTCCAGTATTTTCCGATGAGTTAAAGTTAAAATATGTCATTAACGATTGGCCAGTTGCAGGATTTACACTTCTGTATCTTGCTATCATATTATCGGTATAACGGTAATATAAAGTGGCACTTAAATTCAGTTTATTTATTTGGGTTAAATAATTCAATTCTAAACTGTGAATATATTCAGGTTTAATTTTAGGATTTCCTTGGCGTAAATTCACTGAATCGCTGTAATCAATAAATGGATTTAATGTTTCAAATCCTGGTCTGTTTACTCTTCTGCTATATCCTATTTGTAAATCTTGCGTTTTGCTTAAAGCATATTTGACAAAACCACTTGGAAAAAAGTTAAAGTAATTATTGTTAAATGTTGTTGCAGTAGTTTTTGAATTTCCATCAATATTGGTAAGCTCAGAACGCAAACCAACTTGGTAATCAAATTTTTGTTTTTTACCAGTATAAATTGCGTAAGCAGCAGATACATTTTCATTATAAATAAAATGGTTGCTTATTAATGAATCTTGCCAATATTCACTATTGCCAAAATTATACCTATAGCCTTGTTGGTTATTATCTATTATGCGATTAGTGTTTTTTGCGCCTGTTTCAAATTTTCCGTTTTTTAAAGGATAAATATAATCAACTTGAGCTATGAAATTAGTAAAGTTTGCAGTGTTAGTATTTCGTTGCGAAGCAATAATGTCATTATTATTTTTATAAGCTTCATTTGCGTTCCTAACGTTTGAACTTATGGTTGCACTTGCCGTAAGTTCCGATTTGTTTTTTGGAGTAGTACGTTTATAATCCAAACTGGCGTCAAGTGTTAAGTTATTATCCGTTGAAAAATTATTTCTTTTAAAATTTTGGGTAAACGAACCCACACTATCAAAATAATTGTAATAAAAAGCTTCAGGTTTTGATGAAATATTGCTACTAATACCCGTTGATAAACTCACCGTATTGTGGTTGTTTAAATAGTATTCAATTCCAACTCTTCCTGTATGAAAATCGTTTAAATTATAACCATCGTTATTACTTTTAAATGAATATTTTATGGTATCAAAACGGTTAAACTGTTCGCTAGTTCCAAAGCTATTTCTGCGTTCATGTCGGTAGGAGTAATTGCCAAATAAATTATATTTAGTTGTTCTATTATTTAAACCAATATTGAAAGAATATTTGTCGTTAGTTCCTGCTGTAACTTGTGTATTTGCGTTAAAACCTTTCAAATTATCTTTTTTAGTTTTTATATTGATTATTCCTGCCATTCCATCAGCGTCATATTTAGCCGAAGGATTGGTAATAATTTCCACTTCACTTATAGCATTTGCGGGTAATTGTTGTAAAATAGCTTGTCTGTTTGCTCCTGTTAAAGTACTTGGTTTTCCATCAATTAAAACGGTCACATTTTCACTTCCACGCAAACTTACTTTTCCATCTATATCAACATTTACCGATGGTATATTTTGCAAAATATCGGTAGCAGAACCACCAATATTTGTAATATTTTTACCAACTGTGTAAGTCTTTTTATCTAATTGATTGTTAAAATCGTTTCGTTCACCAACTACTTCTATTGATTTTAAATTTTTATTATTTGGGTCTAATTTATATATACCCAAATCATTGATTAATTCCTTAGGTGTAATATAAAATGCTGGAGTTGTTATGCTTTTATAACCTATAAATGTAGCTTTCAGTTTGTAAGCTCCAAAGGCAATATTTTCTAATTTTATTTCACCTTTTTTGGTTGTTGTTGTTCCATTTACAACGGCAGAATCGGTAGTTTTTATCAGTGAAACTGTAACATATTCAATTGGTTTTTTGGTTTTACTGTCAACAAATGAAGCTAAAATGGTAGCTGGCCCAAAGGCGTTGTTTTTAACAATATTTGGTTGTGCAATCACTTTAATTGTAATTAATACAAAAAGGATAACTAGGATGTTTATTTTTTTCAATGGTTCGAATTGCTTTTAACTATAAAGCTTAGTTGTAAAAATTTTGTTTTAGTAAATAATGAGTTTTTAAAAGTGGGCAAATTTTATAACGCTCATCTTTTGTGTCGTTATAAAGGTTTTCTAAAATTTCATACACGTTTTTGATGCCAATTTTATCGGCCCATTCAAATGGTCCAAAAGGATAATTAGTTCCCAATTTCATGCTAATATCTATGTCGGACATGGTTGCGGTGCCTTCTTGAAGCGTGTAACAAGCTTCATTAATAATCATGCAAATAACCCTTGGTGTTACCATTCCAACCCTGTCATTTACTAATTTATATTCCCAATTTAGTTTACCTAAAGTAGCTATTAATAATTGTTCATGGCTGGCATTTAGCATGCTAACTTCTAATAATTTTCTGTTCAAAAATGTTTCAATGCTATTAATTCCAAATAATGGAAATTGAATGTCTGCATTTTTTTCGAAAACCATTTGTGCCAAATTATTTTTTACAGCACTTACAAATACCGGTGTATTCCTTAAATTATTATACTCCAAAAACGATGACTGATCATTGTCATCAAAGTTTAAGTCAAAAATTGCATCAAAATTGTCATCATTTAAAATAAAGGTTGTATTTTCGTCAATAAAATTAACCTCAAAATCAAGCAATGAAAGTTTTTGTTTTAACTCTTCTGATCTTTTACTGTTTCCTTTTGCCAAAATTCTCATATTCGCAGCAAATTAAAACTAACAAAACAAATAAACATACAAAAATGGAAAAGAAAATTATTACTAGTGCAAATGCTCCCGCTCCAATTGGACCTTATAGCCATTCTGTTTTAGCAGGAAATACACTTTATATTAGTGGTCAAGTGGCTAAAGATGCTGTTACGGGCGAAATGATTCAAACTGATATCAAAGCTGAAACAGCTAAAGTAATGCAAAACTTAAAAGCAATTTTATTAGAAGCAAATATGGATTTTTCAAATGTGGTAAAATCTACTATTTATTGTACCAACCTAGGCGATTTTGCTGCTATTAATGAAGTTTATGGAACTTTTTTTACCACTGATTTTCCTGCAAGAGAAACGGTACAAGTGGTAAAATTACCTTTAAATGCAAATGTAGAAATTAGTGTGGTGGCTGTAAAATAACATGAATAAAAATACCCAATTAGTAATTTCCACTTTATTTCATCCAGTATTTATTAATATTGCAAGTTTACTTTTATTGTTTAGTCTTTTTCCTTCATTAGCTGCTATGAGCTATAAATCGAAAAGCACAATTATATCTGTAATTGTAAGTTTAACAATAATAATTCCTTTAGTTCTTGTTGGTTTATTGAAAATAACAAATAGCATAAGTAGCATACAAATGGAAGATAAAAAAGACAGAAAATGGCCTTTTGTAGCTACTACATTAGGATATATTTTCAGTTTTTATTTATTGCAAAAAGTGGGTGTTTCATCACTTTTGTTAAAATATTTAATTGCAGGAATTGGAACTGTAGTAAGTATTTCAATTATTAATACTTTTTGGAAAATAAGTGTTCACATGGCTAGTATTGGTGCAATGATAGGATTATTAGTTATTGCAAATTTTGCAAATTATATAGATTTACGATTAATGATTGCTGGCATTGTTTTAATTGCAGGCATTGTTGCATCGGCAAGGTTATTTGCAAATGCACACAATATTTTACAAATTGTTTCAGGATTTGCTTTGGGATTTGGTTGGATATTTATAGTTTTATAAAATTAAAAGATAAAAATGAGAAAAAAAATAATAGCTGGAAATTGGAAAATGAACAAAAGCTTTGACGAAGGAATGGCTTTAGTTTCAGAATTAAGTAACATGATAAAAGATGAATATCATGGAAGTGCGGAAATAGTAATTATTCCTCCTTCGCTTTACATTAATTCAATTAGTAGAATGACTGCTGACTTTGCAAATATTAGTTGTGGTGCCCAAAACTGTAGTAATCATACTAGTGGCGCTTATACTGGCGAAATTAGTGCAGGCATGGTTAAAAGCTGTGGTGGTAAATATATCATTATTGGCCATAGTGAACGTAGGCAATATTTTGGTGAAACCAATGATTGGTTAGCTAAAAAAGTAGATGCAGTTTTAGCAGAATCACTGAATCCAATATATTGTGTAGGCGAAACATTGGAAGAACGCGAAAGCAATATTCATTTCAATGTTTTAAAAAAACAAATTAGTGAAGGGTTATTTCATTTAAGTGCGGAGCAAATGGCAAATGTGGTAGTAGCTTACGAACCTGTTTGGGCTATTGGAACGGGAAAAACGGCTAGTACTGAGCAAGCGCAAGACGTACATGCTTTTATTAGAAATTTAGTGCGTGAAAAATACAATGAAACTGTAGCAGATAATTTAACTATTCAGTATGGTGGAAGTGTAAAAGCTGATAATGCAGTGGAGCTGTTTTCAGCTCCCGATATTGATGGAGCATTGGTTGGCGGTGCGGCTTTGCAAAGCAGAAGTTTTGCTGATATTGTAAAAGCAATGGTTTAAAAAGTGTTTTTTGGATTGATAAACAATAAGATTTTAGAAAATAATGGGCTGATTTTAAGCCGTTAAATTTTTTCTGAATAATATATTTTGTTTCCAACAGAATATTCTTACATTTGCCAACCCAAAAATGGCTCGTTCGTCTATCGGTTAGGACAATTGGTTTTCATCCAATAAAGAGGGGTTCGACTCCCCTACGAGCTACAGAAATTTAAATCAAAAGCCTAGAATAAATTTTATTCTAGGCTTTTTTAGTTTTAATTGCCTTCATCATTTTACACCAAAATTCCAATGTCAATAGTTCAAAATAAATTTAAAAATTACCAGGTAAATACAAATACAGAAATACTTATTCTTGGAACTTTTAGCCATGATGTGTTGGATGGTGCAGATTTCTTTTTTGGAAAAGCACGAAATTTCCTTTGGCATTTGTTACCCATTTGTTATAATTTACCTAGTTTAAAAGAAGCTACTTTATTAGAAAAGCAAGATTTTATGCTGAAATATAAAATTGATTTTGCCGATTTGATAGCAACATTAGACGTTCCTGAAGCGGAAGAAAATAATTTAGATGATACTTTTATTGATACTCATGCAAGCGAATGGAAAGATATTCCAGCTTTAATAGCTGGTTTAAGTAATTTGAAAGCAGTTTATTTTACCCGAAAAACATTTAATGGAATTGCCAATGCAAAGAAACAAATTGCGGTTACAGCGCAATATTGCCAAGAAAATAAAATTAGATTTTGTAAGTTGGAAACTCCCGCTAAATTTTTTAGTCCCGAAAAGCAACAGCAATGGATTGATACCATTGTAAAACAAAAAACTTGTATGAAGTTATAAAAAAAAGCGCTTGCAAATATTTGCAAGCGCTTTTTTTATATTGAATTTATTCTAAATACGAAATTATTCAACGATTAGTTTTTTGGTAATGCTACCATTTTCATTGTAAATATTTACAAAATAAATTCCTGTTTGTAAATTATTCAAGTTCAAATTAGTAAATGCTTTATTTGAATGAATGGTATCAATAATTTTACCACTTAAATCCATAATAGTAATTACATTTTTAGTTCCAAAAGCCACTTCAATAGTTAAAATTTCTTTAGCAGGATTTGGATATAATTTTACATCATTTTGCGCCAATACATTATTAACGCCAACACCTTGAGTTTTGATGTCGTCAAACAAAAAGTCTCTTAACAATCCTTCTGTTGTATCCATATAAGCAGCACTGCTTTCAACGGTTCCAACACCAGGTGAAAAAGGAACATGAGGCGCATCTTTAAAAGTATAAAATACAGATTTCATTCCAAATATTTTTGCCATAGAATCTACCACAAAGCTACCACTAAGTATACCAATTTTTATACTACCATATGAAAAATAATCAGTTTTATATGGAACAGTTGCATCATTAGTTCCATGTACACTAAATATGGAAACATTTTTATTATTACTCATCCAATTCACATCGCCTAAAGCACCACATAAACTAATAACTCCTTTTACTCTCCAGCTTTGACCAGGAGTTCCTGATGAACCTTCAATTCCACCAATTGTTAAGGTGTCAAATTTAGGATTAGCCGAACCTACTTCACTTGGTAAATCTAAAAATGCTTCGTGTAAACCTAAAACACCACCAGCAGAAACACCACCAAGATAAACTTGACCCAAACTAATTTTATAGGTATTTGCATTAGCTCTTAAAAAACGAATAGCAGCTCTTCCATCTAAAGTTCCGCGCCAAACTGCATTTGCAAATTGGGGTCCTGCTTGAGTTTGATCCAATAATATTTCATTGATATCGACTCCTAATCTATATTGAATTGACACGCAAACATAACCACGTTTAGCAAATTCATTACATAAATAAACAACATCTGCTGCATATCTACTTCCTCCAACAAATGAACCACCATGGGCCAAAACCAATAATGGTCTATTGGTTGCAGTGTCATTTATAGGTTGGTAAATATTCATTTTTAATTCTTGTGGAGCGTTGCTAAAAGTATTGGCATTGCCATAAACTACACTATCAACTGATACACTAGTAAAAATTTTGTCTTTGTAACGTTGTGCTTGCACATTAGTAAACACTGCCATTGCAGCAATGATTGTAAATATTTTTTTCATTTTTTTTTGTTTTTAGTATTTCAAATTTAAATAATTATTTATTACAATACCTATTTTTTTAAAATATAGTTACACTAAAATGCAGTTTTTATTTTTTTTTAATTTAAAAACATATCATTTACAATTCAATAAATGGCAGTTTTCCTTAATTATTTACATAGCAGTCAATAATTATTATATTCGCAGTTAATAAATTTATAAAAATGGACGCAGGAATACCATCGATTGATTTAAAAGACTTTATTAGTGGAGATTTAAAACGAAAAGAAAAGTTTGTACAAGAACTTGGATATGCTTATGAAGAAATAGGATTTGTAGCTGTAAAAGGTCATTTGTTAAGCGAAGAAACCTCTGAAAATTTATACCAACAAGTTGATATATTTTTTAATTTGCCATTGGCAAAAAAAGCAAGTTTTGAAAATCCTGAAATAGCTGGGCAACGCGGTTATATTGGCTTTGGCAAGGAACATGCAAAAGGAAGAAGTGTAGGCGATTTAAAAGAATTTTGGCATTTTGGACAAGAAGTAGAAGACAATGATCCAATAAAAAGCGAATATCCTGAAAATATATTTGTTCCAGAAATGCCTCATTTTAATCATTATGGAATTAAAGCATACAAAGAATTAGAAGAAACTGGAAAGTATATGTTACGCGCCATTGCGTTATACTTAGGCTTAGATGAATTTTATTTTGATGCTAAAATAAAAAATGGCAATTCAATTTTAAGACCCATACATTATCCGCCAATTACCAATGAACCTGAAAGTGCTGTTCGTTCAGCCGAGCATGAGGACATTAACTTAATTACTTTGTTAATGGGTGCAAGTGCAGAAGGTTTAGAAGTTTTAAATAAACAAGGTGAATGGGTAGCTATTACCGCATTGCCAGAGCAATTAGTGGTGAATGTTGGCGATATGCTTCAACGTTTAACCAATAATAAACTAAAATCTACCACGCATAGGGTAGTAAATCCGCCAAAAGAAAAGTGGGGAAGCAGTCGATTTAGTATTCCTTTCTTTCTTCATCCTCGTAGCGAAATGCGTTTAAATTGTTTAGAAAGTTGTGTTACCTCAAGCTATCAATTACATTATGAACCAATTTCAGCTGGTGAATATTTAAATGAGCGTTTGCTTGAAATAGGTTTAAAGAAATAAAATAATAATTTTCAAGAATATATAAATGCAAGCTTTTCAAAAGCCAAATATTACATTTTATCCAACTCAGCAAAACTTTAGTGGATTTAAGTTTAGCATTGTAATTCCAACGTGGAATAACCTTGCTATGTTGCAACTTTGTGTGGAGTCAATATTAAAAAATTCAAAATATAAACATCAAATTATTATTCATGTAAATGAAGGTACTGATGGCACTTTTGATTGGATAAAAATGCAAGATTTTGATTATACTTATTCCACTGAAAATGCTGGAGTTTGCTATGCATTAAATGCAATGGTTACATTGGCACAAACCGATTATATTTTATTTATAAATGACGATATGTATGTTTGTCCCAATTGGGATGTGGCTTTAAATAACGAAGTTCATAAACAAATAAATCAATTATGGTATTTTAGTGGAACCATGATTGAACCAAAATTTAGTTCAAATAAATGTGCCATTTCTCCTTATGATTTCGGAACTTCACCCGAAAATTTTAAAGAAGCAGAGCTGTTAAATTTTATTTCAAAAATTAAACCACCAGATTGGTTTGGTGCAAGCTGGCCGCCAAGTATAGTTCATAAAGAACTGTTCTTGAAAGTAGGCGGATTTAGTGAAGAATTTAGTCCTGGAATGTATAGTGATCCTGATTTTTCAATGAAATTATGGAACGAAGGAGTTCGGAATTTTAAAGGCTTAGGAAATAGTTTAGTTTATCATTTTCAAAGTAAAAGTACAGGTAGGGTTCAGCGAAATGATGGCAGAAAACAATTTGCTGCTAAATGGAAAATTCCTTCATCATATTTTTATAAAAACGTGTTGCTTTTAGGTGATGTTTTTGATTATAATCAAACTTTAAAGTTCAAAAAAGACATTGGTTTTTATTGGGCAAAATTAAGAGCTTGGTGGATTGCAAAATGAAGTTAACCGTAGCCATAATTACCTATAACGAATCTCACAATATTAAGCGATGTATACAATCTGTTAAATCCATTGCCGATGACATTATTGTGATTGATTCATTTTCGACTGATCATACTGTAGAAATAGCAAAAGAGTTAGGAGCAAGAGTGGTTTTACAGCAATTTTTAGGACATATTGAGCAAAAAAACTTTGCCATTTCGCATGCATTATTTCCATTTATTCTTTCGTTAGATGCCGATGAAGCCATTGATGAAACGCTAAAAAATGAGATTTTAAAAATAAAGGAATTAAGTAATTCTGCTGAAGGATATATTACTAACCGACACAATAATTATTGTGGGCAATGGATAAACCATGGTGCTTGGCAAAGTGATTTAAAGTTGCGGTTATGGAATAGCCAAAAAGGAAAATGGGGAGGTTTAAATCCACATGATAAATTTGAAATGCAAGCTGGCAGTAAAATTGAAACATTGCAAGGCAAAATTCTTCATTGGAGCTATTCCTCAATAGCCGAACACCAAGGCAAAGTGGAATATTTTTCAAGCATTGCCGCCAAAGCTTACCAACTAAAAGGTAATAAATCTTCTTATTTTAAAATATGGTTTAGTCCGGTGTTTCGCTTTGTGCGTGATTATATTTTAAACCTGGGTTTTTTAGATGGAAAGTTCGGATTTATCATAGCCAAATTAACCGCCAAAGAAGTTTATTTAAAGTATAAAAAATTGATGGAGTTGGGGAAGTAAATGGAAGTGAATAAATCAAGTACGCGAAGGCAAAAAATACAAGTAGTTATTATGTTCAGCATAATAACAATTATTATTTATCTTTCGTTTAAGTTGAGAAATGATGAATCGGATAAAATCGTAAAAAATCATTTTGATACAATTGGAATAATAACAAATGTCGGTTGGAAATCAATTGATATTAGTTATCAAATAAATGGTAAATTCTATACATATACACAAAACAAACCGTATAAAAATTTATGTTTAGGGGAAAGTTTTTATATAATGGCTTATGAGTTTGATTTAAATAAAGCCAAAGTGTTTTTCACTCAACCTATTATCGATACCATCAAATGTAAATATAATGTAACAGACCCTATTGAAGTAAATACAATTATTATTGATAATTCTGAACTAATTTTTAATTATAAAGTTGGAGAAGAAAAATTTGAACGAATTCAAAAATTTGAAGAAGGAAAGCGACCTAACCACCTTAACAATTTAAAAGTAAAATACAGAGTTGATAAGCCAGAAATTGGATATCTTGTTGAACAATAATTATTTTTCTCAGCCAATATATTATCCAAAAATCAATTAGACAAATTCTGTTATTCAACTCCTTCGGAGTTGTTTTTTAGAATTTCAATTCATCACCGAGTTTCACTATGTGCTATTCATATTCAACTCCTTCGGAGTTGCCATTTAAATTTGCCAAACAGCATCAATTAAATTTATATTTTAAAAGCAAAATGTAGTTAATTTTTTTTCGAAAGCAACAACTCCGAAGGAGTTGAATTTGAATAGCCCTGCATGAAATGCAGGGTAAATGAAACAGTATAAAAGCAACTC
>CAIUQQ010000375.1 GCA_903901345.1 uncultured Bacteroidota bacterium
CTCGACTTCGCTCGAACTGACAAAATATAATAAAAATATGAAATATAAAATACTCCTAATCGCCTTGCTTTTTGGCAAGTTTTCCTATGCACAATTTGACCCACAAGTTGGGTTTGGAAGCACGCAAGCCATATTCCGCGACAGCAGCATCATTAAGGGTTGGGCTACTATTTGTAATGTAAACAGAGGCTGGCAAAATTATTTGGATACATCGCTTGGAAAAGCAACTGTGGGCAGTGAGTTTTACGGAACTTTAAAAGCCGATGGTTCAGTTATTAGTTTGGGCGATTCAGGTATTGCCATTCTTCAATTTGATAATCCAATTAGCGATAAAGAAGGACCTGATTTTTGTGTATTTGAAAACGGTTTTACTTTGGGAAATGCACAGTCGGATTCGCATATGGAATTGGCATTTGTAGAAGTAAGCAGCGATGGCATTCATTACGTTCGTTTTCCTTCGCAGTCACTCATTGATACCACCATTCAATTGGGAAATTTTGATGTGAGTAATGCTAGCAAAGTCGATGGTTTGGCCGGTAAATACATTAGTGGTTTTGGAACACCTTTCGACTTAAATGTTTTTGCGGCTTTATCATCAATTAACATTGGTAAAATTACGCATGTAAAACTTATTGACGTAGTTGGAAATAAAGATGCACAATACCCATCGCGTGATAAAAATGGCAGAAAAATTATAGATCCTTGGCCAACTCCTTTTGCGTCATCTGGTTTCGATTTAGATGCTGTTGGGGTAATGAATCAATTGTATGGAACTGGTGTTTTGGAAAAGGAAGAAACTGCTTTTTCTGTTTATCCAAATCCGGTAAAAATGGGTGAAAATATAATGCTGAATAATTTGAAAAATCATGCGCAAATTAGTTTGATAAATAAACTAGGTGTGGCCGTTTTTTATTCCATTAATGAGGCTAATACTGTGATTGAAACAACTAGTTTTGAAGCGGGAATTTATATTTTAACTATTACGCAAAACGCCCAAACTATTCATCAAAAAATTGTACTTAATTAGCATAAAAACATTGAAAAACCATCCTATTTATTCGTCATTGCGAGGAACGAAGCTTCAGACAAATCGGAATATCAGTGGGATTGCTTCGTTCCTCGCAATGAAGTTCTGGAAAATAAAGTTGTTCAATACTGGGAATAGTTTACTTTATATCACAATATTTTTTCTGTTTTCAGCATGCGATAAAGCACCGAAAACTCCTGATATTACTGTAATTCCCGATTCTATTTCGGGCGGAGTTTTTATAGTAAATGAAGGAAATTATATGCAAGGAAATGCGGACCTTGGTTTTATAAATAATGGCTTGAAACAACGCTTAGACAATGTGTTCCTTTCGGCAAATAACAGGAACTTGGGCGATGTATTTCAGTCAATGACTGTTATAAATGATAAAGCTTATTTGGTAATTAACAATTCGGGGAAAATTGAAGTAATTAATCCGAAAACCTTTAAAAGTATTGGAACTATTACAGGTTTGCATTCACCGCGATACCTGACTAAAATTAGCAACAGCAAAGCTTATGTAAGTGATTTATATGATAACAATATTTTTGTAATTGATTTGCAAAGCAACCAAATTATTAAAAAAATTCCTGTTAAAGGTTGGACAGAAGAAATGCTTTCATTGAATGGTTACACTTATATTACCAATGTTAGAAGCAGTAAAATATTGGTAATTGACGAGTTTACCGATGAAATAATTGATAGCATTAGCACTCCTTTTGCTCCAAAAAACATTTTAAAAGATTCAAATAATCGCATTTGGGTTTTGTGTGGCGATGCCAATGCAATTGATAACAAACATTTTATTATTCAATTAGATCTTTTGAATAAAAATATTGCTAAAAAACTAATCATCAATACACCAAATACTGCCGCCAATAGATTGCGAATTAATAAAGATGGCAATACGCTTTTTTGGATTAACGAAGGTGTTTTTAAAATGAATATAAACGATACTTTATTGCCAGCAATTCCAATAGTTAACAAGGAAAATAGGCTGTTTTATGGTTTGGGAATTGACCCAAATTATAACGAAATATTTATAAGTGATGCTAAAGATTTTAACGCTAATAGTGATGTGTATCGTTATAGTTTTAGCGGACAGTTATTGGGGAAATTTACAAGTGGAAAAATTACAGGAGATTTTTATTTTTATTATCATTAATGAACAAAGAAACAAGCTCAAAAATGGTTTCTGCAGAACAAAAACCAGTGCAGAATATTCACTATTATTTCAATGAAAATGGCCTAATGGTATTTACTGAACTATACCACCAAACACGAGGCTATTGTTGTAAAAGTGGTTGCAAGCATTGCCCTTTTGACTTTAAAAAATAGTGTTTTAATTGTTTATAGTCCGTCATATTTCATCCCTAATTTTTTTATGTTAAATCTATTATTAATTTGCAATTCTATTTTACAAAAATGAAAAGAATAATTTTACTAAGTATTTCCTATTTTATGTGTGTGCAAATGTTTGCACAGCACAGTAATTGCAGTGTTTCGCCTGAGCCAAATACGTTTACACAACAAGATGGTTCGGTAATAACTTTAGTTGCCTTTGGCAATGAACAAGAAAATTACTTAGAAACTCCCGAAGGTTATACCGTTTTGGTAAATGAAAACAATATTTTTGAATATGCGTACATTGATGCCAACGGCAATTTAAGTCCAAGTGGAATTAAGGCAACCAACAAAACTACTTTTACGGGTAAAAACAGTTTTTCAAAAAACTTGCGTTACAGTAAAAGTCAAAAAGCAATATTGGCAGAAGCATTTTCTCAGCTTGCACAAAACAATGACAAAAACATAGGCAAAGCTGGCCCGCAAGGCTTTCCTGCCAAAGGAATTCGCAAAGTTTGTGTGTTGTTAATTCAATATCCCGATTTGCTAGCTACCATTGATAAATCGGTTTACAATAATTTGTTTAACCAAATAAATTATGGCGGTTTTGGTAGTGTTAAGGATTATTATTTGCGTACATCATATGGTCAATTAACTTTAAATTCTGATGTGTACGGTTGGTTTATGGCCGATAAGAATTACATCAATTACGGTAAAAGCAATGCTAATTACAACACAAACACCCGCGATTTGGTGCGCGATGCAGTAGTAGCTGCTGATTCTGCAGGCGTTGATTTTAGCCCTTACGACAATGATTTAGACGGTAAAATAGATGGGTTATTAATTCTTCATGCTGGAATTGGTGCTGAAGAGCAAAGTGCACCCAATGCAAATGACTATATTTGGAGTTTTAGAAGTACTTATTTTGGTACTTTATTAGTAGATGGTGTTACCGTTTCATCTTTTTGTATGTTTCCAGAAAAAAGATACAGCAATGCTTCTTATCCTGCAGTTGGAATTGGGGTAATTACTCACGAGTTTGGACATATACTTGATTTACCCGATTTGTACAGCACACAAAGCAATGGCGAAGGTGCAGGAAACTTTACAAATATGGCAGGCGGACCATGGTTAAATAGTGAAAGAACTCCTTGCTTATTTGATGCTTGGAGCAAAATGTCGTTAGAGTGGCATGTGCCAACTATTATTTCGCAAATTGGGACTTATACCATTCCAAAATGTGCAGCTGATAGTAATTTTAGTTATAGAATAAATACTTCAAAAACTACGGAATACTTTTTATTAGAAAACAAACAGTTAAAAGGGAACGACAGATATATACCTGGAAAAGGTTTAGCTATTTGGCATATCAATGGCAATTATGCAAAATTACTTTCAGCTGGTGGTGGTAATAATGTAAACAACGATACCTCAAAATACGGAACTGGCTTAATGCAAGCCGATGGATTACGACATTTGGAAAAAGCAACAAACAGAGGTGATGCCGGAGATTTATATCCTGGTACTAGTAACAATAGAAGCTTTAGTGGAAGCACAAATCCTTCTTCTAATTTTTATCCAACTACTGCCGGTGGCGTAAGGGCTACGTCAAATGTTACTATTTCAAATATTACACAAAACACCGATAGTTCTATTACATTTACGTTAGGAAGCAAAGCATTTTCATCGTTCGATGGTGGTTCGCTTAACGGTTGTGTGCCATACACAATTGCTTTTAAAAACAATTCGCTTTTTGCCAATAATTTCAAATGGAATTTTGGTGATAGCTCAGCTGAAGTAACTACTGCAAATCCAACTTATACATTTACCAAAATAGGTAGCTATGCAGTAAAATTATATGTGCTTGATTCTATAAATAATGCCATTGATTCATCGACACAAACTTTTAAAATAAACGCAAGTCCTAATGCTATTGGAACAGTTACCAGAATAAATGCCGACTCGTTTTATTTTGTGAATAATTCGATAAATGCTGATTATGTTTCATGGAAAATGGGCAATAGCAGTTCCAATAATGCCGAACCTTTTGGCTTTAAATTTAGTGCTGTTGGGGTAATTCCTATCAAATTAATTGCTTATAAAGCCAGTTGTACCGATACTTTTAAAGTAGTAATAGATGTTTGGAATACAAGTGTAAATGAAACTAAAATGCTCAACAATGTTGTTATTTATCCCAATCCTTTTGGCAATGAATTAACAGTTTCGTTTGAATGTATGGCAAACCAACAAGCTGATTTAACCATTACGAATATATTGGGTCAACAAGTTTATAGCAATCAAATGAATACCAAATCGGGTATAAATTTATTTAACCTGAACAATGCAAATAGCTTGGAAGGAAATGGAATTTATTTTGTGAGGCTTTCTATTGATAAACAAACTTATATATATAAAATAATGAAGAGCAACTAAGCATTTTGTTCGTTCATGGTTAAGTGTACTCACCAACCACCTGAAACGCTGGTTCACGCCTGTGGCGTGGACAAACCAACAAAAGCATAAATTATAAATAAACATTTACATTAGTTTTTATGAGTAGAAAGTACAAGTTTCATAACAAAGAAGGAATTTACTTTGTAAGTTTTGCTACTGTTTATTGGATTGATGTTTTTGTTAGAGAGCAATATTTTCAAATAATAATCGATAGTTTAAAATACAGCATTGAACATTTAGGTATGGAGTTATATTGTTGGTGCATAATGCCAAGTCATGTACATTTAATATTTAGTGCAAAGGATAATAATCCAGCTATTATTTTAGGGAAATTAAAAGAATTTACCTCAAAACAATTAAGTAAAGACATTTTGGAAAATCCACAAGAAAGCAGAAAAGAATGGATGCTTTGGATGATGGAAAGAGCCGCTAAAAAAAGTAGTAATGTAAAAAACAAACAATTTTGGCAACATAATAATAAACCAATAGAACTTTGGAGTAACGAGGTAATAGATCAAAAAGTAAATTATATCCATAATAATCCTGTTGTTTCAGGCTTTGTTGAAGAGCAACATCATTGGCGTTATTCAAGTGCTAAAGATTATATTAGTGAAAAAGGTTTATTACCGATAAGTTTATTGTGGTAATACTTGCAAAAACCTTTACTCTGTTTTGTTACAGCCACACGCCACATGCGTGCGGTAGCCTTGGAACAAAACCTTAAACGCTAGTTCACGCCTATGGCGTGGACAAACCAACAAATGCAAATTTACCAAAACAAAATTCATATAGCACAAACGCATAAAATGATATTATATTTGAACGCTTTAAAAAGCAATAAGATTAAACAGTAAAAACAATGAAATTAGTAACATACATACACAACAAAAGCAGTCTTTTGGGTATTATTCACGAAGGAAAAATTTGGAATTTAAAAGATTTAGATGCTTCGTTTCCTGATAAAATGCGAAAGTTTTTATTTGCTGGCGAAAGTGTAATGGAAAAAGCCAAGAACTGGGATGCGCAAATAAAATTAGGTAAAGTTGACAAGCCTTTTGTGCTTGAAAACGCGGTGGTGTTAGAAGCTCCAATTCCCAATCCCACTTCGTGTAGAGATGGTTATGCGTTTAGACAACACGTAGCCGCAGCTCGCAGAAACCGTGGCGTTCCCATGATTGAAGAGTTTGACCAATATCCAATATTTTATTTTACCAACCACAATGCCATTCAAGGGCCAGGACAAATAGATTGCATGCCCGATCATTTTCAAAAGTTAGATTTTGAATTAGAAGCAGCCATTGTAGTAGGTAAAAAAGGTAGAAACATCAAAGCAAGCGAAGCCGATGCATACATAGCCGGTTACATGATTATGAACGACATGAGCGCACGTACTTTGCAAATGGAAGAAATGTTATTAAACTTAGGGCCTGCAAAAGGAAAAGATTTTTCAACAGTAATAGGACCTTACTTTGTAACACCTGACGAGTTAGAATCATATAAAGTTCCTGCTAAAGCAAACCATGTAGGAAATGCTTATAACTTAAATATGAAATGTTGGGTAAATGGCATTTTGGTTAGTGAAGGAAATGTAGCCGACATGGATTGGACTTTTGCCGAAATATTAGAGCGTTGTGCTTATGGTGTTGACATTCTTCCAGGCGATGTAATAGGAAGTGGAACAGTAGGAACTGGTTGCTTTTTGGAGTTAAACGGAACAGGATTATTGAACGACAAAAACTTTAAACCACAGTGGTTAAAAGATGGCGATGTAGTAGATATGGAAATTACTGGTTTGGGTAAATTAAGCAATACCATTAAAAAAGTAAATACCGATTTTTCTATATTAACCTTAAAGAAAAAACCGCTAACTGCTTAATTTTTTATAGCAATAAAAACTTAAAAGGGGATGAATGTTTTAAAAACATTCATCCCCTTTTTTTATGTGCTAATGCTTTACTATCTCAGAAAAATTGGCGCTAAAAAAATTTGGAAATGAATTGATTAAACATAAATTTGTTTTTGTTTTAATAATAATTAGTGGTTGCTTACATGGTGTGACCCACCAAACGAAGTGTGCTTAAGAATGAACAATAAAAACAATTTTCGCCCTTGTTGGTGTTTTAGCGCAGCGACACCAACAAGCAAAGCATAACCAACTAGTAACCCTCACCATAAAACAAATAAAATGAACTATCCCTATTTTTATACAGCCACTATTTTAGAATGGAAACATTTCGCCCTTGTTGGTGTTTTAGCGCAGCGACACCAAAAAGCAAACCATAACCAACTAGTAACCCTCACCATAAATCAAACAAAATGAACTATCCCTATTTTTATACAGCCACTATTTTAGAATGGAAACATTTATTGAAACCAGATAAATACAAGGACATAATTATACAAAGCTTATATTTTTTTTCTACACAAAATAAAATTAAAGTGTTTGGCTTTGTTATTATGCCTAACCATATTCACTTAATATGGCAAATACTTGATGGTAATACATTAGATAAAATTCAATTGAGTTTTATGAAGTACACTGCTCAACAAATCAAAGCAGATTTAGCAGTCAATCATCCTTTAGTTTTAGAAAAATTTAAAGTTATTTCTAAAGATAGAAAATATCAAATATGGGAACGAAATCCATTAAGTATTCAACTATTTAGTAAAGAAGTACTAGAACAAAAGTTGAACTATATTCACAATAATCCTTACCACGAAAAATGGAATATTTTAAATGAATCAGGAGCATATCATTACTCGTCTGAAGAGTATTATAAAAACGAAACAAACAACTTTGAATTTTTAGTTCATTACCAAGTATTATTTTGAGTAGAGGTATGTTGTTGGTGCTAATTGGAGAGGTAAGTTGGAGAGATAAGTTGTTGGTGTCGCTGCGCTAAAACACCAACAACGGCAGTATATTAACGGAATAGATTTACCAGGCTATTATTACAACTTACTTACTCTTTTTTCAAATAATTAATAGTGTTTTTTCTTTAGTAAAATTATAAATGCCAGCAAGAAATTTTCCTTTGTAAGGAGGAAAAGGAATTTTGTAGGGAAGAAAAGTTCCAATGCTGGTGGAATTTGCTCCTTTGCTGGGTGGAATCTGTTCCAATGCTGGTGGAATTTGCTCCTTTGCTGGGAGGAAAAGCTCCTTTGCTGGGTGGAATCTGCTCCTTTGCTGGTGGAATTTGTTCCATTGCTGGTGGAATTTGCTCCTTTGCTGGGAGGAAAAGCTCCTTTGCTGGGTGGAAAAGCTCCTTTGCTGGTGGAATTTGCTCCTTTGCTGGGAGGAAAAGCTTCTTTGCTGGGAGGAAAAGCTCCTTTGCTGGGTGGAAAAATGGACTTTTAAGCGTAAAATCCCAAAACTTACCCCAAAATGAAGTAAATATTACCTTTTAAGAGAAGAATGCTTTAGATTAC
>CAIUQQ010000376.1 GCA_903901345.1 uncultured Bacteroidota bacterium
GTTACTAATACAGACAAATGCCAAGAAGAACCAATAACTTGACTTTGCTCTTCTTTATTGTTTGATTGAGTAAAATTTTTAATAAAAGCATTCAAAATCATTCCCGTTCTTAGTGTATCAAAAATACCATAAACAGTAAAAAAAATAATCCAAATACCTAAATCTTGTTTATTAGTAAAACGAGCTAATAAAGCAAATGAAAGCAAACCCAGTAAAGCACTAATTCCATTTCCAAACAAAGAAATAAAACTTTGACTTTTTAATAATTTAATGAGTCCTTTCATTTAATCAGTTAAAAAACTTACGCTTTAACTAAAGCACTTCTTACACTTTTACTTTGTGGTTCACCAACTAAACTTGTTAAATTTTGAGGAGTTACATAGTTTAACCAAACCATTATTTTGTTTGAATTATTTGTAGCTTTTTGAAATAAATTTAACATATAATTATCTGAAGTAGCCCATGATCTGCGGCTGTCAAGCATTAATAATGAAAGTTTAGAATTTTTTATTAATTGATTAGGAATAGCATTTACACTTATAGCGGGGACTTCTAAAATTATAAAGTTATAAGCTTCTTTGTTAACCCTTGAAAACTCTGGCAATAAATTTTGTTCGCTACGAGCGCTGAACAATTTGCTTGTAACATCATATCTTATAGCTCTAAATCTTCTATCTTCTGTTTCTATATCATCTACTCTTTCATCGTTTGTTAAAAACAACACAGAATAATCTAAACTATATAGTTTTTCAGCAAGTTTGTTAGAAGCATAAGTTTTACCTTCTTGTTCTCTATTACTAATAATTGTTATTAAATAATTTGAAATTGATTCATTGCTGTTTTCTAATTCAATTTTCAAATTAGAAACAGCATAATCTAACAGAGTATTTTCCAATCTTGCATTAGCTAAGTCGTCATTATTAATAATTGGTAAAGCGCTAAACAGCTTTAAACCTGTAAGTTCTTCCGCTCTTTCACCATTTTTAATTGATGAATCTAATAATTCACGAGCTATAAAATAAGTTAGTAATAAAAAGAATGCAGCTAAAAACGAAACAATAATAAGTAGTAATCTACGACTTGGTAATGGTTTAGTAGGAAACGAAGGTGCATCAGTAACTTGTAAATTATTACTCATTTCAATGTTTTGCTGGCGCAATTTTGCTAAATGTAAACCATGTAAAATTTCTAAATATTGTTTTTCAGCTACATCAATTTCACGCTCTAATCTACTCATTTGCATTCCTAAAGGCGAAAATTCAATGTATTGACGATCAAATTCTTTTCTTCTATCAACGTGAACTTTCAAACGGGCTTCAGACTCATCGGCAGTTAAAGTTTCGTTTAACCATTTGTTTAAAATATTTTCTTGAGGAACTGATTCAATACTGTGGTTCAAACTATAATATTGTAAAACATATAGCTGTATTTCTTTTTTCAATGCATTTACTTTATTTGAAAGTGCATCAACACTCGCCACAGGATTTCCGTATATTTTTGCACGCTCTAATTGTTCGTTTAAGTCACCTAATTTTTTACGTAATCTGTTTAATTCATCATTATTTTTAAGTAAAATATCTCTGTTTTCTAACTTATCTTCTAATCTAGCAACAGCTCTTTTGCTGGCTTCATTATTAGAAAGTTCTTTATAATAATTTGTTTCATTTAATTCTTTTTCTTCAGCTAAAAACTTTGTTTGTTCTTGGTAATTAATAATTTTATTTCTTACACCAAAATCTTTCAATTTATCTTCTGAATTATTTAAATCGGTTGCAGATTCTTTTAAACGAGTTTCAAACCATTTTACTACATTTATAGTTTCAGAACCTTTTAAGTATTTAAACTTAGAAATAAATGTTTCTGAAAGCAATCTAACAGTCCAAACAGCTACACCAGGATCACTTGATTTAAATGAAATATCAATAAAATCAGATGCTTGTTTTCTTTCAACAGTTAAGTTAGAATTTATTACTTCAATACTATAAAATCCTTTATTACTATTTATAAGTTGAGCAATAATATTATCTCCACTTGAGTGGAGTTCCTTCAATACTTTTTCTATCGTTTCTGCTTCATTTTTACCAATTAAACTATTGCGTTCATCATGGGGAATTTGTATTGCTAAAACATCAAAACCTTCTTGACTTAAAGTTGAAAGTTCAGGTTCTTGTAACATTAAATGTTTTGCTAATAACTTAACTGCTACTTCTTCAAATGTTTGGCGAGAATGTATCGTTACCATTAAATTATCAAAAGCATTATTTACAGCATTATAGTCAAAATTGCTTTGTTTATTATCATCTGTATTTGCTAAATTAACTCCCGATGCTATGCCAGTATATACACTAGCTCCCGAAACAAATTCTTTCGGTAGTTTTGATGTTAAAAAATATACTAAAACTGCAACTATTGATGGAAATAAAATTAGCCATTTAAGTTTACTTCCTATTATTCGTGTAAATTGTGAAAAATTCATATTCTAATATTTTTAAATTTGTATTTACTACCCTTAACGTCCTATTTTATTTAATTTTACTCCTAAAATCACTTGAAGTCTTTCATACCAATTTGTATAAATTCTTCTTGCATCTTCTTGAGCAGCAATTGCAATTGATAATACATTTCGTTGTCGTGCATATTCAGATATTTTAATAACACCTTCTCTGTATTCTTTTTCTGCTACTTCACAAGCAATTTTCTGAACAAATAAATCTTCATTACGTGCTTTAAAAATTCTTTGTGCACCTATTAAATTTGTATAATAATCGGCTACATCCTTTCTATAATTGAAAGCTTCAACCTCTTTTTTGATTTTAGCTACGTTGTAAGCTTCTACTGCTTGACCTACTCTACCTTTATAACCCAAATAATCGTATAGATTTAATCTTATATCAAAACCAACTCTATAACCTTCTAATAAAGTAATATTTTGTCCTGTTGAACCACTTAATGGACCCGAAAAAAACGGTAAATTACCCCAAGAGTAATTATAAAAAACACCTAAACCCTGTGTCCAAAGTCTTTTTACATAATGCACATTCCATTTATACGATTCAGCTTGTGCCATTTCTAACTTAACTAATGGAAAGTTTTTTAACCCAATTTCATACAATGAATCCAATGGTGGTAAATATTCTTCAATATCCATTTTTGGATCAATAATGCTATCGTTGGTGTTTTTTTGCGCAAATACATTTTGCTGCAAAGCCATAAACAGAAATAATCCCAATAGTTTAAACAAGTTTTTCATTCGATTGCTGAATTAATATTTTAAAGTATTTTTATTGGTTCAAATTAAAGTTATTACTAACTAATATATTTTTACAGTTATTTACATAAAATGTCGCTATGTCCAATTTTTAAAACGTGGATTATTTGTTGTTATACTTTTGAATAGAAATTATAACCTTGTAAAAAATAAAACATGCTATGACAATTATAAAAGGGAAAGACATTGTAGTAGTTGGATTACAACCTTGGGACGGTGAAATTGGTAGTAATTGTAAGAATATTGCTATTGAATTTGCAAAGCATAATAGGGTTTTATATGTAAATAATCCTTTAGATAGAATTAGTATAAAACGTGATTCAAAAAATCCATTAATTGCCAAAAGAATTGACATTATTAACAATAAAAAAGAAAACTTAATTCAAGTTCAAAACAATATTTGGGAATTAAATCCGGCTTGTACATTAGAAAGTATCAATTGGATTCCTTTTACTTTTTTGTTTAGAATTGGAAATAAAATAAACAATTGGAAATTTGCTTCTGAAATAAAAAAAGCAATTGATAAACTTGATTTTAAAAACTACATTTTGTTTAATGATAGTGATATGTTTAGGAGTTTTCATTTACCAGAAATGTTAAACCCAATATTGAGTGTTTACTACACCCGCGATAACTTAATGAGTGTTGCATATTGGCATAAACATGGTCATAAATTAGAACCAGAATTGTTTGCTAAAAGCAATATTGTAACAGCTAATTCTACTTATTTAACTGAAATTGCAAAGCAACATAATCCCAATAGTTTTTATGTAGGACAAGGTTGCGAAACTGAAGCTTTTGACATGACTAAAATTACTCATGTTCCCACTGATATTGAAAAAATAAATGGGCCAATTATTGGTTATATTGGTGCGCTTTACAAACAGCGGTTAGACCTTGATTTAATTGAACATATAGCAAATACAAAACAAGATTGGAATGTTGTATTAATTGGCCCTGAAGATGATGCTTTTAAAAAATCATCATTGCACAAATTAACCAATGTTCACTTTTTAGGCTTAAAAGATTCGAAAGAATTACCGGCATATTTAGCTAGGTTTGATGTGGCTATAAATCCTCAAATATTAAATGAAGTGACTATTGGAAATTACCCACGAAAAATAGATGAGTATTTGGCAATGGGAAAACCAACTGTTGCTACTGAAACAGTAGCAATGAATATTTTTGAAAATTATACTTATTTGGGTAAAACAAAAGAAGATTACATTACTTTAATTGAAAAAGCTTTGGCAGAAAACAATGAGTATAAACAAAAAGAAAGAATTCAATTTGCTCAATCTCACACATGGGAAAATAGTGTAGGAGAAATATATAACGCTATGAGTTCAATTAAAAATTGGCAATAAATAACAATTAATTCAAAATTTAATTTTTAAACAAATCATCAAATGTCAATTGTAAATACTATAAAAAGCAATCCAAAGCTTAAAAAATTTATACATTGGACCCTAATTCCAACAGGACAAGCAAGACCAAGAACTTGGGTAAAATGGTTTGTAAATCCATTTATTCATAAAAAAGGAAAAGGTGCAACTATTAGGAGAAATACCAGAATAGATGTTTTACCTTTTAATAATTTTGAATTAGGCGAAAACTCCACCATTGAAGATTTTTGTACGGTAAATAATGGCGTTGGCGATGTAATAATTGGCAATGGAGTAAGAGTAGGAATGAGCAATGTTTTGATTGGGCCAATTCAAATTGGAAACAATGTTATTTTTGCTCAGAACATAGTTTCAAGTGGCTTAAATCATGGTTATGAAGACATAAATATTCCTATAAGTAAACAGCCAACTTCTACCTCAAAAATAACTGTAGAAGATGATTGTTGGATAGGAGCAAATGTTGTTATTACTGCAGGTGTAACCATTGGGAAACATTGTGTTATAGCTGCTGGAGCAATTGTTACTAAAAGCATCCCACCTTTTTCTATTGCCGTTGGCAACCCAGCAAAGGTTATAAAACAATATAATTTTGAGACTAAAGAATGGGCCAAAATATAATTTTTGTTTGCAGATCGATTGTTTAAACTCATGTTTTATTCCATTGATTAAGAAATAAATTTGCATCCTAAAAAAAAAGAAAAAACTAATGAAAAAAGTAACTATCGTATTATCATTTGCAGCATTATTTATAGCTGCTTGTTCAGGTGGAAACACTAACACTACTTCAACTGAAACTCCAACTACTGTAGACGCAACAACACCAGACGCAACTGCTGGGGAAGCTACTACTGCTGAAGTTGTAGTTCCTGCCGACATCAATGAATTATTATCAAAAAACACTTGCTTAACTTGCCATAATGCTAACGAAAAAGTGGTAGGCCCTGCTTATGTAGAAGTAGCAAAACGTGATTATACTCCTGAACAAATTGTAGAATTAATATACAAGCCAAAACCAAGCAACTGGCCTGATTACCAAACTCCAATGATTGGATTGCCAAATGTTCCTAAAGAAGAAGCATTGAAAATTGCTAATTGGATTATTTCATTGAAATAATTTCCGTTTATATTATAATAAAAAAAGCAGATGAAATCATCTGCTTTTTTTATGTTCAATTCATATAAAAAATTATATTCGCAATCCCAAAATCAAAAATGAAAAAGACAATATTTTTATTGAATTGTTTAGTAATTTTTACTATAAACAATTTAATTGCACAGCAAAACAAAATAACTTCAAAAAAAGGTACAGCTTATTTTAGTTGGGGTTATAACCGAGAAGCTTATTCAAATAGCGATATTCATTTTAAAAACACCACCACTGCAAATTATGATTTTATGTTAGTAAATGCTGCTGCACACGATAAACCTGGTTTCACTGATGGTTTAAAACAATTTTTATCGAACGACTTAACAATTCCTCAGTATAATTTTCACATTGGTTATTTATTAAACAATAAAAGAAAACTTGGAATAGAATTAAGTTGGGATCATTTAAAATATGTAGTTAACGACAATGCAACCATGCATATTACTGGTCAAATTAATGGAAATGCAATTGATAAAGACACTTTTGTAACTCCTGATTTTATTCATCTTCAGCATACAAATGGTAATAATTATTTGATGATAAACTTGGTAAAAACACACCAACTATACAAAAACAAATATGTAACATTTGATTTGTTAGGGAAAGTGGGTGTTGGTCCTTTAGTTTCTTATTCCATTTCAACTATTTTAGGTGACAGAAATGAAGGTAGATTTAGAATTCATGGTTTTGTGGCTGGAGCAAGTATTGCAACAAGAATTAGTTTTTTGAAATATTTGTTTCTTCAACCATCTTTTCAGTATGCTTTTGCTGATTATTTAAGCACCGAACTTGGCAAAGATGCTGTTGGACGAGCTACTCATACATTTAGTTCTTACACATTTATGGTTGAAGGAGGATTGGTGTTTGATGTTCCTTTTGAAAAAAAAAGTTTGTAAAACAATTTAACAAAAATGTTGTTAATTAATATCAAAAATAAAACAGAACAAATTTAGCCATTGCTAAACCTCATTAATATTACAATTTTAAAAAACTCAATGAAAAGAAATATTTTAATCCTTTTGTTATTAGCAGTTTCAACAACTGCATTTTCACAAAAGAAAAACCACACATTAAGTGGTGAATTGAAAGATTCAAAAACTGGAGAAGAACTTGTAGGAGCAAGTGTATATGCCGAAGAATTAAAAACAGGAACTTTTACTAATAGCTATGGTTTTTATTCATTGAATTTACCTACAGGAAAATATTCAATCGTTTTTTCATACATAGGTTACGAAAGCATCAGAAAAATAGTAGATTTAACTGCCGATCAAAAGTTAAAGATTGAATTGAAAGAATCGGATAAGCAATTAAAAGAAGTAGCTGTTACGTCTGATAAACCTACAGCAAAAAATGTAGAACAAAATAAAATGAGTGTGGTGAAGTTGGATATTAGGGATGTAAAAAAAATTCCTTTGTTATTAGGTGAAGTTGATATTATTAAAGCCATTCAGCTTTTACCTGGTGTGCAAGCTGCTGGTGATGGAAGTTCAAATTTTATAGTTCGTGGTGGAAATATAGACCATAATTTAGTTTTACTAGATGAAGCGGTAGTTTATAATCCTTCGCACGTGTTGGGTTTCTTTTCGGTGTTTAATGGTGATGCTATCAAGGATTTTGAAATATATAAAGGTGGTATTCCCGCACAATTTGGCGGACGATTGGCATCGGTTTTAGATGTGAGAATGAAAGATGGTAATTCTAAAAACTTTAGTGCCTCTGGTGGTATTGGTATACTTTCTTCGCGCTTAACTTTAGAAGGACCCATTGTAAAAAATAAATCTTCTTTTATGATTTCTAGTAGAAGAAGTTATTATGATGTTTTTTTTCCTTTAAGTTATCAACTAGATGGAACTACAGCTTACTTTGGCGATTTAAATGTTAAACTAAATTACACTTTAAGCGACAAAGACAAAATTTTCTTTTCAGCATATTATGGTAGAGATAAACTTGGTGTTGGAGGAATTTTAGGTTTTGGATGGGGTAATTTTACAACAACAGGCCGTTGGAATCACCTGTTTAACAGTAAGTTTTTTGTAAACACCACAGTTGCTTACAGTAGGTATGATTACAATTTTGATTTGAATATTGCCAAAAACTTAAATTTTACCAGAACCAATTATATCAATGACCTGAATATAAAAATAGATGGTAATTATTTTATTACTCCCAAAAGCAGTTTAAAAATTGGTATCAAACAAAATTATTATGTGTTTGAACCAGGAAACAGAACTCCAATTACAGCTGAATCAATCATTAGCGCTGCAAGTTTACCCGCCAAACGTGCTTTTGAACAAGATTACTATGCCAGTCATATTTATAAATTTGGAAAAAGAGCCACCATTGAATATGGAGCACGCGTTTCTATATTTTCAAACATTGGCGATGGAAGAAGTATCAATTATGTAAATGGTTCACCAACTTTTATAGATAATGGTGCTATTAAGCAAAATAGTTTTGATCCTAATAATACTTATACTAACTACAGCGCTGGTCAAATATATAAAACCAATTACGGATTTGAACCACGTGTTAATTTTACTTTTTTATTGAACTCAAGTAGTTCAATAAAAACTTCATATAACAGAATGTTTCAATACATGCATTTAATTCAAAACGTAACTGCATCTATTGGACAAGAATTTTGGACTCCTTCCGATAATTATATCAAACCACAAATGAGCGACCAAGTGGCTTTAGGTTATTTTAAAAACTTTAATGAAAACACTTTAGAATTTTCGGTAGAAGCCTATTACAAATGGATGAAAAACACAGTGGAATTACGTGACGGTGCCGATATTCAATTCAATGAAGCAATAGAAGGACAGATAGTAGCGGGCCAAGGAAGAGCTTATGGTTTAGAGTTTTTTTTAAGAAAACAAAAAGGAAAAACTACAGGTTGGTTAAGTTATGCTTTATCTAAATCGGAACGACAAGCAGATAATATAAATAAAGGAGATTGGTATTCATTTAGGTTTGATAGAACCAATTATATTACCATGGTTGTTTCTCAAGAATTAAGCAAAAGAGTAAGTGTAGGTGCTAGTTTTGTGTATGCCACTGGCGAAGCATTCACCACAGCAACTAGCAGAACTACATTTTTTAACGACAAAAATCCAAGTATAATTTATGGTGCACGAAATGGTGCACGTTTTCCCGATTACCACCGCTTAGATTTATCTTTAACACTGAACCAGAAAAAGAAAGAAGCAAAACCACTTTGGTACTTCAAAAAACGGAATTTTGAAGGAAGTTGGGTGTTTTCATTGTACAATGCTTATGGCAGAGCTAATGCTTATTTCTTAGATTATAGCTCCAAAGATAATGTGCCAATAGTTTACAAATGGTACTTATTTACTTTTGTACCTGCGGTAACTTATAACTTCAAATTCTAATGCATTCAACGAAAATGAAAACAATAAAAAATATTTTTACAGTCATCGCAATATTATTTGCAGTTGCTTCTTGCAAAGAAGAAATAAAATTAGATTTACCCTCAAGCGAAAAAAAGCTAGTAGTAGAAGCTGAAATCTCTACCGAAATGGATAGTTCCTACGTTAAATTAACCATGTCGGCCGATTATTATTCATCAGATCCTTATCCAAATGTAAGCAGTGCAACCGTAAGTGTAAATGGTGTAAACTTTCCTTATGTTGGAAAAGGTATATATAGAGCGCCATCACCTTATGTGGGCATTACAGGAACTTTATATAATTTAAATATTAACAATAATGGAAGTATTTATACTGCCAAATCGTTATTAGACCCAATGTTTAGAGTTGATTCTATTTTTCAGGTTTTCAAACCGGCTGAAGGCTTTTTTAAAGCTGGATATACAATTAACTACTTAGGTTTTGACGATAGACCAAAAATTAAATACACTTTTTTTAAATTAGGTAAATTTGATACCATTCTTCAACGTGATTCATTTGGCCAACAAAGAATTTTATTCAATAGCGACCTTACTCCAGTTGATGTACAATATGCTTTTGAATTGCCTTTTACACGTTTACAAAAAGGCGAGGAATCAATTCTGCTTTTCCGTTCTATTGATAAAAACATGAACGATTTTATTGAAGCATATAATACACAAACATCGGGAGCACCAGGTCCTTTTAAAGTACCACCAGCAAACCTACCTACCAATATAGTTGGCACAGGTGTGATTGGTTATTTTACCTGTTACGATGTGGTGAGAAAAAGATATAAAGTGAAATAGTTTATAGACGATAGACCATAGATTTTGGACGATAGACGATAGACCATAGATAAAAAAAGCTGATTTGAACAAATGTTCAAATCAGCTTCAATCTTTCACAATTCAAAATTTCTTATTCTTTATTCAATATTGTTTTTTCGTTTTTTTGTGTTCATAGGGCTTCACCCTATGTTATTGTATTTCGCCCTTTCAGGGCTAGCAAATAAACTTAGATATTCAAAATTCTTTATTCAAAATTCTTTATTTTTTATTCAGTATTCGTGCTTCGTCCCGATGCATCGGGATTGTATTTCGAATTTTCTGTTTAACCGTCTGAAGACTTGCCAACGCAAACCATTGCGCAATCGTCTGACGGTAATTTCTATCAACTATCAACTAATTATCGTAACCCAAATTAGGAGCCATCCATTTTTCAACGTATTCAATGCTTACATTTTTACGTTTGGCATATTCTTCTACTTGGTCTTTTTGAATTTTACCAACGGCAAAATATTTACTGGCATCGTTCGCAAAATAAAATCCACTTACTGAAGAAGCCGGATACATAGCAAAGTTTTCTGTTAATATAATTCCTGCATTTTCCTCTGCATGTAACACATCAAACAACTTGCGTTTTTCGGTATGATCAGGACAAGCAGGATAACCCGGAGCTGGGCGAATACTGTTGTACTTTTCACGAATAATTTCATCATCGGTTAGTTGCTCGTTAGGTGCAAAACCCCAATATTCTGTTCTTACCAATTCATGCATTTTTTCGGCAAAAGCTTCTGCCAATCTATCAGCAATTGCTTTTATCATAATGCTGTTATAATCGTCATGGTCTTTTTCAAAAGCTTCTACCAATGGTTCAATTCCAATACCAGCTGTTACTGCAAACATTCCTAAATAATCTTGTTTGCCACTTTCTTTTGGTGCCACAAAATCAGCCAAACATAAGTAAGGTTGTCCATCGGCTTTTTCACCTTGCTGACGCAAATAGTTGAACGTTGTTGGTTGTCCGTTGTTAGAAATAATTACATCATCACCATTTGAATTTGCTTCATAAAAACCTATTACTCCACGTGCCGTTAATAATTTTTCATTGATTACTTTATCCAACATTTTGTTAGCATCATCAAACAATTTCTTTGATTCTACACCAATTATTTCATCATTAAAAATAGCTGGGTAACGACCTACCAATTCCCAAGTTAAAAAGAAGGGTGTCCAGTCAATTCTTTGGCGTAATTCTTCCAGTGGAAAGTTATCGAACACTTTTGTTCCTAAGAATTTTGGTGCAAAAATATTGTCAAAACTCACCGGAATTTTATTGGCTCTGGCTTTTTTCAAATCAACCGAATTCTTGTCTTTTTTACGGTTTTTATAGTCAATTCTAAACTGTTCGTATTCGGCTTTAAATTTCTTTTCGGTAGCTTCACGTTGGTCAACACTAATTAAACTTGCCGCTACCGGCACACTTTTACTAGCATCTAACACATGCACTACTGGACCGCTATAAACTGGATCTATTTTAACAGCAGTATGCGCACGACTTGTGGTGGCTCCGCCAATTAACAAAGGAATTTTCATTCCTAATCGTTCCATTTCTTTAGCCACATGCACCATTTCGTCTAAGCTAGGCGTAATCAATCCACTTAAACCAATCACATCCACGTTTTCTCTAATGGCTACTTCTAATATTTTATCAGCAGGAACCATTACACCAATATCTATAATTTCATAGTTATTACATGCCAATACTACGCCTACTATATTTTTCCCAATATCATGTACATCGCCTTTAACCGTTGCCATTAATATGCGACCTTGGTTGGTGGTCATGTTACCAGTTTTACGTTTTTCTTCTTCCATATAAGGCATTAAAATAGCAACGGCTTTTTTCATTACACGCGCACTTTTAACCACCTGCGGCAAAAACATTTTTCCAACTCCAAACAAATCACCGACCACATTCATACCTGCCATTAACGGACCTTCAATTACATGCAATGGTCTATCATATTTTAACCTTGCTTCTTCTGTATCTGCTTCTATAAATTCAACAATACCCTTAATTAACGCATGACTTAAGCGCTCTTCCACAGTTCCTTTACGCCATTCTTCGTCTATAATATTTTCTTTTCCTTTGCCTTTTACTCGTTCTGCTAATTCTAGCAATCTTTCAGTAGCATCATCCCTCCTATCCAACAAAACATCTTCTACATGTTCTAATAATTCTTTGTCTATTTCACTGTAAACTTCCAACTGACTTGGGTTTACAATTCCCATATCCATTCCATGATTAATGGCATGAAACAAAAATGCAGAGTGCATGGCTTCACGTACCTTATCATTTCCTCTGAACGAGAACGAAACATTAGAAACACCTCCACTAATTTTTGCTCCTGGCAAATTTTCCTTAATCCACTTGGTTCCGTTAAAGAAATCAATCGCATTTTTCCTGTGTTCTTCCATGCCAGTGGCAACAGGAAAAATGTTTGGATCAAAAATAATATCACCCGCAGGGAAATGAACTTTTTCGGTTAAAATCCTATACGCTCGTTCCGCAATTTCTATTCTGCGTTCATAGTTATCGGCTTGCCCTTTTTCATCAAAAAGCATGACAATAACTGCAGCTCCAAAACGTTTTACAATTTTAGCCTGACGAATAAATTCTTCTTCTCCACCTTTCATAGAAATAGAATTTACCACGCACTTACCTTGCACGCACTTTAAACCCGCTTCTATAATTTCCCATTTCGAAGAATCAATCATAATTGGAACACGTGAAATATCGGGTTCCGATGCAATCAAATTCAAGAAGCGAACCATTGATTCAACGCCATCTATCATTCCCTCATCCATATTGATATCGATGATTTGCGCACCGCCTTCTACCTGCTGACGAGCAACAGCTAAAGCTTCTTCAAAATTTCCTTCACGAATTAATCGCAAGAACATTTTTGAACCCGTTACATTGGTTCGCTCACCCACATTTACAAAATTGGTATCTTTTGTAATCACTAATGGCTCTAGGCCCGAAAGGCGTAATGTATAATCTTTATTCATTTTTTTGTTTTTTGTTTAACCACAGAGGCCACTGAGATTTTTTCATAGAGAACACGGTGGAGTTTTTGTTTAACCACAGAGGCCGCTGAGATTTTTTCACAGAGAACACGGAGGAGTTTTTGTTTAACCAAGGTGTTCATTGAGTTTTTTACACGGAGAACTTGATGGTTAAATTATATAATTCTTTATCTAATTTGCTAATCTAACAATTCCGTCTTTTAGATATTTAACATTAAAGTTTATCAAAAGTCCAATTTTATAGTTGCCTAATTTTTGATAAGTTAATAATTGAGCCTTATGAACATCATTCAACGCCTCAACAGATTTTATTTCAATTACCACTTTATTTTCAACCAATAAATCAATTCTGTAACCTATGTCTAGCTTTACTTCTTCATAAATTAGTGGCATAGGTTTTTCTTTTTCCACAAATAATCCTTCATATTTTGTTAAACGATAAAACAAGCATTCTTTGTAAGCTGATTCCAATAAACCAGGACCCAAAGCTTTGTGAACTTCAATGGAAGCTCCAATTATTTTACTTGTAATTTCATTTATCTCCATGTTCTCAGTTAATTCGTTCAAAAAAATCTTAACGTCCTTTATTTAAATTTCTCGGTGATCTCTGTGAAAACTTCTTTGTGTTCTCTGTGGTTAAATACCCGAAACAGAATGTAACTCTCTAGGACTGTAATTGGAAGCCATATCAGCAATTGCTTTTATGTGATCAGGAGTTGTTCCGCAACAGCCGCCTAATATATTTACCAATCCTTCTTTACAGAATTCTTCTACTTGTTTAGCCATTGCTGTAGGACTTTCATCGTATTGACCAAATTCATTTGGCAACCCAGCATTTGGATAAGCACTTACAAAAAATGGAGAATGTGTTGCCATTACTTGCAAATACGGACGCAAAGCACTTGCTCCTAAAGCACAGTTTAAACCTATACTCATCAAAAGTGCATGTTGCATACTAATTAAAAATGCTTCTGTTGTTTGTCCTGATAATGTTCTACCAGAAGCATCAGTAATAGTTCCCGAAATCATTACTGGATAATGTTTTCCAATTTCTTCAAAAACTTCATCTACTGCATATAATGCTGCCTTGGCATTTAACGTATCAAATATGGTTTCTATCAATAAAATATCAACGCCACCTTCAATTAATTTGATGGCTTGTTGCTTATATGCTTTTACTAATTCGTCAAAAGTAGTAGCTCTATAACCAGGATCATTCACATCAGGACTGATAGATAATGTTCTGTTAGTTGGACCCATTGCACCAGCTACAAACCTAGGTTTATGTGGTTCTTTAGCGGTCATTTCATCAGCTACTTCACGCGCAATTTTTGCAGAATAAAAGTTAATATCATCTACCAAATGTTCCAAATGATAATCAGCTTGCGCAATAGTTGTTCCACTAAAAGTATTGGTTTCAACAATATCGGCACCAGCTTCAAAGTATAAACGGTGAATGCCTTTAATAATTTCAGGGCGTGTAATTGACAATAAATCATTGTTCCCTTTTAACGGATATGTGTGATTAGCCAAAGCCTCATTTCTAAAATCCGCTTCTTCCAATTTGTGACGTTGAATCATGGTACCCATCGCACCGTCCAAAATCACAATTCTTTGTTTTAATATATCGTATATGTTCATTTTTTTTATAATGTCCATAGTCCATAGTCGATTGACCATAGGTTAATAAATTCAAAAGCCATGGACTATGGTCTATTAGCTATTGACTTTTCCAGTAAATTTTTCCGATTGTGTGTTTGACAGCAACGCAATTGCATAGCATTCATTCACTTATCAGTTCTCTCCAATTGAGATAGGTGTTGGCACTCCGCTACAAAGTAGTTTTTGCCAAGACATCATAGGGCCTATTCCCTCCGTCTTTCTGGATAAGTGGGGCAAATATAAAAAAGTATGTGATTTAAAAAAATTCTTTTATAGTTGATAGGTTAATTGAGTTATAAGTTGATTGCGTAAACATATCAAAATATCAAACTGACAACTGACAACTACCCTAAATCCAACCTTTTTTCTTAAAGGTAAGCATTACAGCACCTGAAGAAATTATCATTGCTAAAATACACAGAAAAAAACCAAAGGGTTGATTTGCGCCAGGAATATTGGTAAAATTCATTCCAAACATTCCCGAAATTAATGTAGGTGGTAAAAACGCAATAGAAAAAACAGTGAAGCGTTTTAACACTTTATTTTGGTCCAAATTGATTAAACCTGTTAAAGTATTTTGTAAAAATTCTAATCGTTCAAAGTTAAAAACACTGTATTCAATCAATGATTGAATATCTTTAATGATTATACGTAACCTAACTTTTCTATCTTCGGGAAAAAGGCTGCTTTTTAACAAATTTGAAAGTACTCGTTGTTTATCAATCATACTTTCACGCAACATCATGGTGCTTTCTTGTAAGTCGGTAATGTCTAATAAAAACTCACTATTAGGGTTTCTATCTGTACTTAAAGTTCTACTAAACACTGTAATTTCATTAGAAACTCTTTCAATCAAATCCGCTTCTAAATCAATGCGCGTTTCCTGTAAACTCATTAGAACATCAAAGCCAGAATTAAACATTTCACTATTGGCCTTCATTTTTCTAACCACATCAGCAAAAGTTGAAAGGTCAGCTTGACGGAAGGTGTATAGGATGCTGTCTTTTATGATAAATGAAACTGCATGTTTTTCGTACTGTCCATTTTCTAAACGAAGAAAATTACTATTGGCTGTTATTTCATTATTTCTTTCAAAATAACGTGAGCTGCTTTCAATTTCGGTAATTTCCTGAGGAGTTTGAATACTTATTTTGGATTTACTTTCAATCCATTCTTCCTCCTCACTTGTGGGTGCTTGCATATCTACCCACATAATATTTGTGAGTAAATCCAAACGTTTTACATCGTTATCTTTAAGTATTTTATCGCCTTGCCTATAAAATATACGAATCATGGGCGGCAAGATAAACCTTTTTTTTTAGTATGAAATATGAATTTATTGTGAAGAGAAAATTCAATACATAAAAACGCAAATCAATATTTACCTAAGAATGGTGAAATTACCGTTTTTAGTATATACCACATCATCAAAACCAGTAAAATTTAGTATGTAAAAATAAACATCATTTTGAACTGAATTGTTATTTAAAACTCCTTTCCAATACTCTTTTTTATTGTTAGTTTCAAAAATCATTTCTCCCCAACGATTGAATATTTTTAAATGATAAGTTTTAACAAATGAATTTTTCATTTCTAAAAAATCATTTAATCCATCACCATTCATTGAAATTGCATTTGGCGGATAAACATTTGGCTGTTGAAACAAAAATATTTCATTTGATTTACTTTGAGCTAATGGTCTATCTATAGTTCCATCTGGTAAGGCCTCTAAGGCATTTAAATAATAAAAATAAGCACCTTCATCGTTTTCAAATTTACTATCAACGTGTTGGTTTACTTTAATTCTTACCAACGATTCATATGGACTTACAACATATCTTCTTAAAATTTGGTAATTATCAACGCCATTGTCCCAACCAATATAGCTGTTCCAATCCAAATTATGTTTTAAGTATTCCGACTTTCCTTTTAAAAATATAGAACATGCAATTTTTCCTTGTGGTCCAATATTATCGCAGGTATCATACATTACTAAATGGTAACAATACGACTGCTTATTAATATCAACATCTTTGTCAATATATAAAGTATCAGTTACCAATTCAAAAGTATCGAGCATTTTAAAACTTACGCCATTATTTGTTGATTTATATAAATAATATTTAGCAAAATCTTTTTCTTTACTTGGCAGCCAACTAACTCTAACGTTTTTATTGGTATCTACAGTAACAGTAAATAATTTTTGTTGTTGTGGAATATATGCTATTTGTTCAAAAGTACTTATGGTATCACTTGTCTGGCCCATTAACAAACATTTATTTACACCAACCATAAAATAGGTGTAATTTATCCCTTTGTTATTAGGTGAATTTTTATCTATAAAATAACGTGCCACTTTAGTCCTTATAGTGTCAATAACTTGATAATTTTTATAATCAATGCCTCTAAATACTAAAAAATAATTGAACCTATCTATAATTGAGGTGTCTCCATAATATACATAGGTTTGATTATCGTTACTTAAATTCATGCAAAGCATATCAGTTGATTCCACAGGTGGCATGGCAATAATTTTTAACCAAATAGTTTTATTAGTCAAATTAGTGAAAGGACAGCTCAAATCGTGAACTTCTATATTAATTGGAATATATCTTAAAGCAAAAGCATCGCAGTTTGGAGTCCAACATAATTTACTTTCAATGCTATCATTTCCATATACTAAAGTATCTACTTTTGGTAAATCACCAATTGTTTTATTACTAAAAACATTGGAAGAAATTCTCATAATTAATGAATCTCCTACATCCTTTGCTTTAATTGTAAAACATGTGTTTTTATATACATAAAAATCAATAGTATCTTTATCAATTCTAGCTTGTAAACTATCATTTTGATAAATAACTGGTAAACTTTCAATTGTACTTACAGATTTTGTGGCAACTCCTTCCGAATCACAATCATTTACACTTGTAATTTTATAATTATATTTAATTGTTCTATTATTAGGTGAATTATTATCTGTAAATTGATTGCTAATTTTACCAACTTCAGTTAATAATTGGTAGCCAGTATCATTTATTCCTCTGTATATTCTATAACTTTTCAATAAAACAGAAGTATTGGTATCACTCCAATTTAATTGTGTTTTATTAGCCAAAAGCCCTAAACATTTAAAGCTTGGTGGAGGCATTACTTTCATTGGTTTTATTCTAATTACTATTTCACTTTTACTTGTTCTTGGCAGCGGACAACCATTGTCTTTTACCTCTGAGGTAAAAGTAACCGAACCAATATGTGACAGTTCACATGTTGTTTGCCAACAGAATCTATTAGTAAGTGTTTTGTAACCGGCTGCCAATTTTTTAACAGTTGGTTGACTTGTAAATGATGATGTAAAATGTGGGGAGCTAACAACCATATAAAGGGAATCCCCCGGAGAACTTAAATCACTTGCGTTGATATCAAAACAAATATTATTGGGAATTTCTACGTCATAAAAAGTTCTTTGTATAATTGAACCTGTATCACTATAATTAATTGTAGGTGGAGGATTTGGAGCACATAAAACTACATTGAATTGCAATTCTAAACGCACTTCGCCAATTTTTACTCCATTTCTAAATTCTTCTACTTTAATGGCAGCCACGTAAGTTCCAACACTATTTGGTGTTACATTTATTTCGCCTGTTCTTCTATCAATGTATAATGAAGGCGTTCCATTGATTGCATTCGTTGCACTGTAACCAGTTAACCAAGAAATAGATGAATATGGACCTGGTGAATTTATATAAGTTGCCGTTCCATTGGGATTATTTTTATCTAATGTTCCATTTAATGGATTTACCAACGTATAAACCAATGAATCATTATCTGTATCTGTATATTTGAAATTATAATTAAAAGGAATTCCAACACACATCAATGTAACAGGGTTATTGGTGTATTTTGGTGTTGAATTATTATAAATTTTAGGTGGTATTTCAGCATAAAAAGCGGTACTTGCATCTCCTGGTAAATTAATATTACCAATAATACTATTTCTACAGCAACGCTCCCAACTTATATAATAACCGCCAGCATAAGTTAAACTAGCAAAACTAACTGTAGCTGTATAATAACCTTCTTCGGTACATTCAATGGTACTTCCACCGCATTTAGGATTTATGAATTGAAGTTTTTGAGAACTGATAAATGGTAGTGTAAAATAAGTAGCTAGGCTATTATTATTTTTTTGGTAAACACCAATTCTAATATTAGGCTTGTTAAAATCAGCAGTACCATTCCTACAATCACGTAATACCTTTAATGAAATTTTATAATTATTTCCTCCTTGCCATTGTACATCAAAAGCACCGCCAACTATGTGTGTGGCGTAATTAGAATAACTAATAAAAAAAAAAAATAATATGTATAAAATTCTCTTCAAATAGAATGGCAATATAAATTTTATTTACAAAAAATTCACCTTTTTAAATTGTTCAATTCAATTTTACAATTAGCAGATATTTAAATTATTTTTTTAAAGTAATTATCCTCCAAAATTGGTAACACAGGTGCTGAATTCATTTGTAAACAATACTTTACATCATCGGTTTGAAAACTTTGCAATTGAAATCTTTTGGCATGCGAAGACGCTCTTACCAAATTTTCTAGATTGTTTTTATTACTAACGTATAATAATTTAGCAGCTAACGCGCTATCACAATCAACATTGAAATTTGATTCAATTTTATTTACCACCGCACCTGCAAACAATGTATCTTCTATATTAAATTTGTTTTTCCAACCTGCACATAATAAAATAATATCATTGTTTTGTTCAATTAACCAATTGCAAAGCACATCAATATTCAAAAACGAGCCAATAACAATAGCTGAAGCTCCATTTTCATTGGCATATTTAATTGCTTTTGTTCCATTGGTTGTTGCTAAAGCAATATTTTTTCCTGCAAATAAAGGGTTTTCAAATTCAAAAGGAGAATTACCTAAATCAAAACCTGCAACTTTAATCGCATCTTTTTCCGCAGCAATAATAAAATCAAATTCTTTGAACAACTTACATTCTTCAGCACTTGCTAATGTCAAAATTTTTTCAACTCCTATTTTAAAAGCCACACACATACTACTTGTAGCCCTTAAAATATCTATTACAACTACAGTTTTGTTTTTTACATGATAAAAAGGCAAAAGTGCAGGACTAACAACAACTTCTAGGTTTTTCATTTCAAAATATATTTATGCAATGATACATAACATGTTTAGAAATTTAAAGATGAACAATACAAACCATTCAATAATTATGTAAAGTGTTAAATACTAATAAAATTTTGTTTTGAAATAAGAAAAAAAGACATAAAATTGCGCCACTTAAAAAAAGTAATAGTTTAAAGCATTTATATTGTACGTTTACAATAGATACTACAAACTAAAAACATTATATAAATAAAAAAATGGCATATCTTTTCACATCAGAGTCTGTATCAGAAGGACACCCAGACAAAGTAGCAGATCAAATATCTGACGCACTTATCGACAATTTTTTAGCTTTTGATCCTCAATCAAAAGTAGCTTGCGAAACTTTAGTAACTACAGGACAAGTTATTTTAGCAGGTGAAGTAAAATCAAAAGCATATTTAGATGTGCAAGAAATAGCACGTGGAGTAATTCGTAAAATTGGTTATACCAAATCGGAATACATGTTTGAAGCTAATTCTTGTGGTATTTTATCAGCTATTCATGAACAATCTGCAGACATTAACCAAGGTGTAGATAAAAAGAAAAAAGAAGAACAAGGTGCAGGTGATCAAGGTATGATGTTTGGTTATGCAACCAACGAAACTGATAATTACATGCCTTTAGCTTTAGATTTAGCACACGCTATTCTAATTGAATTAGCTGCATTGCGCAGAGAAAACAAAGCAATTAAGTATTTACGTCCTGATGCAAAAAGTCAAGTTACATTAGAATATAACGATAAAAACCAACCTGTTCGTATTGATGCAATAGTTGTTTCTACACAACATGATGATTTTGATTTAGAAGCTAAAATGTTGGCTAAAATCAAAAAAGATATCGTTGATATTTTAATTCCTAGAGTAAAAAAGAATTATCCAAAATACGCTCATTTATTTAACAATAAAATCAGTTACCACATTAACCCAACAGGTAAATTTGTAATTGGTGGACCACATGGTGATACTGGTTTAACAGGTCGTAAAATCATTGTTGATACTTATGGTGGAAAAGGTGCACATGGTGGTGGCGCATTTTCTGGTAAAGATCCAAGTAAAGTTGATAGAAGTGCTGCTTATGCAACGCGTCACATAGCTAAAAACTTAGTTGCTGCTGGTCTTTGTACTGAGGTTTTAGTACAAGTTTCATATGCAATTGGTGTTGCACAGCCAATGGGTATATTTATTGATACTTATCGTTCTGCTAAAGTTAAAATGACTGATGGAGAAATTGCTAAAATAGTTGAAAAAACTTTTGATATGACTCCTTATGGAATTGAAACTCGTTTAAAGTTACGTAATCCTATATATAGTGAAACAGCTGCTTATGGTCACATGGGTAGAAAAAATGAAGTAGTTACTAAAGTATTTAGTAGCCCTGATGGTAAAAAAGTTACTAAAAAAGTAGAATTATTTACTTGGGAAAAATTAGATTATGTAGAAAAAGTTAAGAAAGCTTTTAAATTGAAATAATTTTGAAAAAAGCTATTTTATAATTTAAAAAAACCACCTCAAAAGGGTGGTTTTTTTATGCTTAAATTTAAATGTAAATAAAAACCTCAAAGATTATTGATAGTATTTTTAAATGATATGCCACATAGCAATTTATCAATAAAATTGTATTCTCGCTTATGCGCTTGCAAGTCAAACTAAGAACACCAAAAATATAAACTCTATAGGCGATTAATATTAATAGCCCCGAAAGGAATTCAGGATTAAATAGTTAGAAAACATAATAAAAAATCCCTAAAAATTTGCGTTTGGGAGAGGGTCTGGCTAAGCTTCGCAATGACGTTTGAACTATACTTGAATGTACATTGATTTAGTTAGATAATATTGCAAAAAAAAAGGCTTCTACAAAATGTAAAAGCCTTTTATTATTTAAAAACAAAATACTAGTATTCCCACATATCGTGTTCTTTTTCAAAAAGATCTTGTTTAATTCTTTCACCTTCTAAAATAGCAGCTACACCATTATCTTTAAACTCAGCTCTGTCTTTTATGTACAAATCTTGTTCATTAGACTGTTTAATGATATAACTTGAAAATTGTCTTGATTCGAACCAATCATCAAAAGTTACTCTAGCAGCATCATTTTGGCGATTAAAAACTTCATAGTTGATAAATAAATGTCTTAAATCCATTTCAGTAACAGGAACCATAGGATCCGCTTCTCTTGAGTGATATTTTAAAACACATAAATCTTGTTCGTTTAATTCAACACCACCGAAAATTGGTTTAAATTGAGGTGCAATAGCAATTATTCTAACAAAATAAGTACTTAATTTTTTATCAAAAATCCAATCTTCAATTACGCGATAACGCTTAATTCTATCAATAGGTTTAAAATCATTATAAACTGTATCCATAATGGTTTGTTCAGGATCATTAGGGTCTGGATTTTCAACATATGAAGTATCAACTGTCATTTTTAAAATATCTTCCATAGTATATGAACCATATAATGAATCATCTCTATAAGGAACCATTTTACCATTTTTTATTGCTTCATATACAATCACTGCCAATGGATTTTTAGGCCATGACATAACCTGATTCTGCTTTTCTCTTACGTCAATCATTCTAACAACTCTTTTAGAGCTAGTTACATCTGCTTCACGTAAGTAAGGCCAAGCTACTACTTTGCGTTCTTTTACTGCTTGACGATTATAAATAAAATCGTCATAAACACCTTGTGCTTTTACATTTAAAAACACAGCAAGTAATAAACAAATTGATACTATTTTCTTTTTCATATTTTTATCTACATATGGCAACAACAGGAGTTGAAATAGGTACTAAACCTTGAGGTCCTTGAGCTTTAATATCTATAACAATTACTTTATCACCTTTTCTAACATTTTGTAAAAATGCTCTCATTCTTGGTGGTACTAAATTACCAGCATTCACGAATTCAAATTGAGCAGGACCAGTTACCGGTTGGTAAATAATTTTAAAACTTTTTACATCATACTTAATACCTTCAAAAGCAAAATCTTTTAAAATAGTAAATACTGCATTTCCACCTTTAATTTTAGCTGGATCAGTTTCACCACTTGCTTCAATAGAACCTAATTGAGGATTTGGTTTAGGAATATTTTTTAACCTAAATTCCATTTCTCCCATTTGTTTAGTAGCTCCATCAGATTTAACAGAAACGTTAATTTTAAGCGTTTTGTTTACATCGGTAGGTTGAACCATGATATTGTACATACCATTTTGACCAGCTGGAGATAATGAACCAACAGAAGTTGAAACCATTACCTGACTAGCATCAAAACCTGGTACAGATACTGAAATAGGATTAGGAATTGCTCTATAAATAACATTCATTTTAGTTGCAGAAACTACAGCTAAAGGTTGTGTTACAAAATATTCACCTTCGAATTCATATTTTTTATCAGTACCGTCTATTTGTTTTTGAGTAATTACACCTTTGTATTTTTTCTCACCTTGACCACTTGCTGAAACTGAATATTTACCAATACCACTTTCTACATTTACATTTGCACCATTTACAGACAGTTCAAAAGTAGAACGTGAACTAGAAGCAGCTAAAAATATATCAGCTTCATATTTACCACCAGCTATAATATATGTGCCTTTATTAGGAATTACTTTAGCTTCAAACTGATCAACAACGATATTTACTTTAGTTAAATCTTTTTTCAATTCATCTAAAACTTGTGCTTCTGTATTTTTTACATCATTTTCTGTTTTAGTTAATAAAGTAATAACAGCAGCTAATGGTGAATGTTCAAATAATTCTGATTCCCAAGTTTGAGTACTTCCTTTGCTTACATCGGTATTTAAATCACTTTTAATTAACTTTTGTAAATCTGGTGACAAAACAGAAATCATTTCAGTTCTCCATTTATTTATATTGGTTTTTAATTCCGCACCTTTTCCTTGAATGATAAATAAATTAGCATGCTTTTCCATGTTAGAGGCATCTTCAATTTCACCATCTTCTTTTCCTTCTTTTCTACCTGAAAATTTAGCATTTGGTTTACCATCTTTATCAACTCCATCTACTAACAAAGTTTTCAAGTTACCTAAATATGTTAAAGCTGCTTTTGCTGTATTATTACATTTAGCTGCTTGAACTTGGGCATTCTTACCTTTCTCATCAGAAGGATTATTTGTTACATATGAATCTATTGATTTCAAAATATCTGTATTTTTTTTATCAATATTTAATCCTGCTTTTTCCATACTAACTTCCACTAAGTGAAAGGCTCTTAAAATTTCGGCAGATACATTCAATGCTAATAGTGCCGTAAGCACTAAATACATCATGTTTATCATCTTCTGCCTTGGTGATACATTTCCTCCTGACATTATTTTTTTTATTTTAAAAAACGAATATTTATTTATTGAACTATTTATAATGTAAAAGAAATTATCCTTTTACAGTCATAGCTGATAACATGTTACCATAAACTCCATTTAATGAAGTTAAGTTTTTAGATAACTTATCCATTTCTATTTTAAATGTTTCTGCTTGTTTAGTAGAATCATTTAAAGTACTAACAGTTTTGTTTAAACCACCAACAAACTCGTTGATTGATTTTAAATGATTATTAGATTCCGTAATCTCTAATTCATAAACTGAATTTAAAGAAGCTAAATTTTTTGTCATTCTTTCTATTTGACCAGCGTATTCTTTTGAACCAGCACTTGATAAATCTTTTAATCCTGCAACATTTTCATTTAAAGAGCGGAAACCATTACCTAAACTATTAATCAAATCTGGACCAATTTTAGCTTCTTCCATCATTTTATCTAACTGTTGAGTTAAACCTAATCCTGATTTTGCTTTTTTAGGTTCTTTAGAATCTAATCCTGATAATTCTGGATATACTAAAGTCCAATCTGGTTCTTGGTGTGGTTTTTCAAAAGCTGATACAGTAAAAATAGCTGCTTCTGTTAATAATCCAATTGTTAACATTGTATCAGCACCTTTCCAATGCGTAATTTTAAATAATGCTCCAACGATTACTACTGCCGCACCTAAACCATAGGCTTTACCCATGAACGACTTAAATCCTTTGCTTTCTAAGAAACTGTTTGCCATGTCTTTTTAATTTTTTTTGTTAATTGTTAGTTAGTTAATTTGTTTATTATTTTTTGTCTTTGTTCGAACGACCGATATAACTCATTACACAACGGAAACCAGTATAAGAATTACAACTATCTTGATATTCGTAAGTTCTAGTACCACATTGTAAGTAATACGCTACATCTTTCCATGAACCACCTCTTATCACTTTACGTTTTAAAGTTTCAGCTACATCTGGATCGTCTTCAACAACTTCAAATTGATAATCAGGGTTATTATCATGTGAAAATAAATTTGTATTCGTTTCATAAGCAGTTGCTGTCCATTCTGCAACATTTCCACTCATGTCGTATAAACCAAAATCGTTAGGAAAATAAGAACTTACTCTAATTGGATAATGACCACCATCTGAAACGTATTCGCCTCTTCCTGGTTTGTAATTTGCCAATGAACAACCTTTAGCATTTTTTACATAATAGTTACCCCAAGGATAATGATTTTGATCTCTACCACCACGGGCAGCATATTCCCATTCGTATTCTGTTGGTAATCTAAATTCAGTAACAGTTGGCTCATCTACTTCTGTATAAAAACTATTCAAATGATTTGTTCTCCAATAGCAGAAAGCACGGGCTTGATGCCAACTAATACCAACTGCAGGATAATCATCATATTTTGGATGCCAGAAATAAACTTGTGATAATGGCTCGTTATACGAATAGGTAAAATCACGGATAAACACTAAAGTATCAGGATATATTTTAACAACTTTTTCTTTTTTGAAATCAGCTTTTGATCTTTTATAAGCATCTTGACGTTTCAAAGCTGCTGCAGCTTTTAAGTCAATATAATTGTATTTATATTCTAACTTACGAACATCAAATTGCTTTTGACGATAATAGCTTTCAGCTTCGTTATAATACATGTCTTGCAATGCTGAAATATCAGTATTTTTATCAATTTTTTTATTATAATCTAATGCTTGATAAGTATTACCAAAACCATCATCTACATCTTGAATCAATTCAAGTTTAGTTCTCATAGACGAGTCAACAACGGCATATACAAATTGACGATATTCATTGTTTGTTATTTCCGTTTCATCCATGTAAAATGCAGAAACCGAAATTTGTTTATTTGGAGCTAACATTGCCATAGGCACATCTTGTTCAGTGGCACCAATATGAATTGAACCTGTTGGCACATAAACTGTTCCTTGAGGTTGTGGGTGAAACCATTGTCTACGTCCTGGAACGCCAGTTAGTTCACCATTATTGGAGCTGCAACCTGCCAATGTAACAGCTACAATGATTAACAATATTGAGTTTATTTTATTCATTTTTTTATCAAAAATTTTTAAATACAGAAAGGCAAAAATATAAATTCTATTGAAAAATACAAGTTTATTAACAATTTTATGTAAAATGTATACTATTTAAACGTAAACAATTTATTTTTATTATAACATTCTTGGTGTTTTAATTGGGAAAAATGGTTTTGGTGGCTTAGGATCAAATTTAAATCCAAAGCAATATTTTAAAGTTATTTCATGTGAACCTTGGCTATATGAAATAATATCACTTGTAATTAAATCGTAACTATACATCAAGTTTAAAGAATTTGTTCCTAAAGGGAAATTATATCCCGCTAATACACAAAATTCTTGTGGTGTTCTATAAGTTAAACCTCCAATAATTTTTTGGTCATAAACTGCTAAGCAATTAAAGTCAAAACTATGTTTAGTACCATCTGTTTTGTAAATAATATTTGGATTCAAATCTAAATTTGGAATAACCTGTTGATAGGTTGCACCTGTCATTGCATAATAGTGTCTTTGCGTTTGCAATTTAAATTCACCACTTTTTCCATCTTCTACCAGTGTAACTAATGGGCTATTCAAATGTAAACTTGATACACCAAAATAAAAATCATTAAAAATACTCAATTGCGGTAAAGTATAGTATAAACCAAAATCTACGTTAAGTGAATTCCCAGTGACATTTCCTTTAGGCACTTTTGGGTCAGAAGGATCATTAGCTATTAATTGTTTGCCATCAATAGCATTTTGTATAACTCCAATTCCAACACCTCCAGCTAATTTTGCACCATTATTAAACGGATGTATATATGCTAAACTAATGGTTGGAGCTAAGGTACTTGTGAACCCTAATTGATCCTGCCAAATATTTAAACCAATTCCAAAACGTCCAATATTTCCATGAATTCCAAAATTTTGAGTTGTAGGTGCACTTCCTCTTGCTACTGGAGAAGCATTAGTTCCTGTAGCATCATTAACAAATGCATTTCCACCACCATAACCAACCCACTGAGTTCTGAATGTTCCATTCACACAAATTTTTCCAGCTGTGGAACCGGCAAAACCTGGATTATAAAACAATTTATTATTCATAAATTGGGTAAATTGAGGATCTTGTTGTGCTTTAGTTTGATTGGTTATAAAACCAATTATCAATATCAATATAGTAAATTTTATTTTCATCAAGCGATACATATTTAAATATTACAGTTTTCAATAATAATTAATAAAATGATATAAACAATAAAATTGATTGATAGTAAAACGAAATTTATTTGACTAGCGTATATTTTAAATAACAAAAAAATAATAAATGCCTAATAATTAAAAAGTTTCATTTTAAATTATTGAAAAAAAAAGACAAATATTTTTTTACTTTTCTTTATTAATTTCAACAATAAATTTATCAATTGCACCAACCATTGATGGTGTTTCAGGAATTGGAGCTTGAATATTAGCTGTTAATTTTTCGTCTTTTATAGCCTTTATTGTAGTAGCACCCCAAGCTGCAATTACAGTATTGTTTTGTGTAAAATCAGGAAAGTTTTCAAATAATGAGCGAATATCGGCTGGACTAAAAAAAGCTATAATATCGTAATTCACATTACTTAAATCTTGTAAATTAGCGGAGGCAATTCTATAAAAATAAGCTTCCTTAAAAACAATTTTGCTTTTTTTCATGTATTTCTCAATGTCTTGTTTTCGCCAATCACTGCAAGCAAATAAAAATTTATCTTTGGAATGAGTTTTAAAAAGTGGAAATAATTGAATTTCGGTACCTTTACCAATAAAAACTTTACGTTTACGCACTTGAATGTATTTAGAAAGATAATTAGCAATACTTTCATTTACACAAAAATATTTCATTTCTATTGGCATTTCCATTTTCAAATCGGCACAAACTCTAAAAAAATTATCAACCGCATTTCTAGAATTTAGAATGATAGCGGTGTAATCTAATATATTTATTTTCTGTGCTCTAAACTCTTTGGGGCTTAATGGATGCACTTCAATAAATGGTCTGAAATCAATTTTTAAATTGTATTTTTTTGCAAGATCAAAATAGGGAGAACGCTCCGTTTCTGGCTTTGGCTGACATACAAGTACACTTTTTACTTTTGTGTTTTTCAACTTAAATAGCTATTTAAAATTTTTATAAAAATTAACCACGGACTTATTTCCAAGGCGCAAAGATAAATAAATAAGTAAAAAAATGGCAATGTGCTATTACTTATTTGATTTAAAAGGTACCTAACAATGCGATAAATGATAGCTGTAAAAAAGATTGCAACCATGGCAAAAAAGATGGTTTGCGTTAATTGTAAACCACTTAGATAAATATAGAATATGGAAAATAACAGCAAAACGAAACTTAAAAAATTTGCTATTTGAATGGTGTTTATTATCATTTTAGTGGATGAAATCATGTCGTTTAATAAAAATCCAACTAAAAAATAAACCAAAAACTTAATTAAATAAATAATAACAATTGACCCAGCAATTATCCATACTAATTTAAAATACTCAAATTCATTGGAAATTTGATTGTATTCAAAAAAGTGATTTAAAATAAGTGAAAAACTTAAAATATAAATAATAAATAAATGGACAGAAATCCATGAAAATTTAGCATCCTTTAAACCGTTAATTGAGGAGAGAAAAAACAAATCGAATACTAAAAATGCCGACTCTTCAAATTTACGTGGACTAACTAATCTAATTAATGCTATGTATAAAATTAAGCTCAATATAAACCAAATTTTCCAGTTATTATTATTCACATAAATTGGTTTTATTTGCTTTAAAAATGGCAGTTCTCTTTGGCTTAAAAGCACAGTTAAACCAATAGTATTGGTTAGTCCAGAAAGTTTTATAGTTGGGTTAAATATAGAAAGTAAAATATGTTCATTTTTTAAAGAATCAAGTAATGAAAATGTATTTGAAA